>CALCQB010000207.1 GCA_937897535.1 uncultured Novosphingobium sp.
GATTTCTGCGACCATCCGCTGTCGCGCGACTAGCGCGACAGCCGGGCCTCAGGCCATTTCCTTCTTGCGGCCGGCCTTCTTGCGCTCGTGCGGATCGAGCAGCGCCTTGCGCAGACGGATGTTCTTGGGCGTCACTTCGACCATTTCGTCGTCGTCGATATAGGCGATCGCCTGTTCCAGCGTCATGATCTTCGGCGGGGTCAGGCGGATGGCATCGTCCTTGCCGGTCGAGCGGAAGTTGGTCAGCTGCTTCGACTTCATCGGATTGACTTCAAGATCGTCGGGCTTGGCGTTTTCGCCGATGATCATGCCTTCATAGATCTTGTCCTGCGGCCGCACGAACAGCACGCCGCGTTCTTCCAGCATGTTGAGCGCATAGCCGACCGCTTCGCCGGCGCAGTTCGAGATCAGCACGCCGTTGCCGCGCCCGTCGATCGGCCCCTTGTACGGCCCGTACTGGTCGAACAGCCGGTTCATGATCCCGGTGCCGCGGGTGTCCGAGAGGAATTCGCCGTGATAGCCGATCAGCCCGCGCGACGGGGCGGTGAAGGTGATCCGGGTCTTGCCGCCGCCGCTGGGGCGCATGTCGGTCATCTCGCCCTTGCGGACTGCCATCTTCTCGACAACGACGCCGGCGTATTCGTCATCGACGTCGATCACGACGGTTTCATAGGGTTCGGTGCGCTTGCCGCTCTCGTCGGTGGCGTAAAGCACGCGCGGGCGGCTGATGCCGAGCTCGAAGCCCTCGCGGCGCATGGTTTCGATCAGCACGCCAAGCTGCAGTTCGCCGCGCCCGGCCACTTCGAAGCTGTCGCGATCGGCCGATTCGGTGACGCGAATCGCCACGTTGCTTTCGGCCTCACGCTCCAGGCGGTCGCGGATCATCCGGCTGGTCACCTTGGTGCCCTCGCGGCCGGCCATCGGCGAATCGTTGACTGCAAAGCGCATCGACAAGGTCGGCGGATCGATCGGCTGGGCGTGGAGCGGCTCGGTCACCGAAGGATCGGCGATTGTGTTGGAAACGGTTGCCTCGGTCAGCCCGGCGATCGAGATGATGTCACCGGCCTTGGCCTCTTCGACCGGCACCCGTTCAAGGCCCCGGAATGCCAGCAGCTTTGAAGCGCGGCCGGTTTCCACGATATTGCCATCGTTATCGAGCGCGTGGATCGGCGAATTGACCTTGACCGTGCCCGACTGGACCTTGCCGGTCAGGATCCGGCCAAGGAAATTGTCGCGATCGAGCAGGGTGACCAGAAACTTGAACGGCCCGTCGAAATCGGCGGCGGGCGCCGGAACGTGGCTGACGATCTTTTCGAACAGCGGGGTCAAGGTGCCTTCGCGCAGCGACGGGTCTTCGTTGGCATAGCCGTTGCGGCCCGAGGCGTAGAGCACCGGAAAGTCCAGCTGTTCGTCGGTAGCGTCAAGGCTGACGAACAGATCGAACACTTCGTCGAGCACTTCCTGGATCCGCTCGTCCTGGCGGTCGACCTTGTTGACCACCACGATCGGGCGCAGGCCGAGTGCGAGGGCCTTGCCGGTGACGAACTTGGTCTGCGGCATCGCGCCTTCGCTGCTGTCGACCAGCAGGATCACGCCATCGACCATCGACAGGATCCGTTCCACCTCACCGCCGAAGTCGGCGTGACCGGGGGTGTCGACGATGTTGATGTGCGTGGTGTGGCCGTGATGATCGTCCCATTCGACCGAGGTGCACTTGGCCAGAATCGTGATTCCACGTTCCTTTTCAAGGTCGTTCGAATCCATCGCACGTTCGTCGATCCGCTGATTGTCGCGGAAAGTGCCGGACTGGCGGAACAGCTGGTCGACCAGTGTGGTCTTGCCGTGGTCGACGTGGGCGATAATGGCGATATTGCGCAACGGCAGCGGGGCGGACATCGTAAAAGTCTCTCTATCGGGGGGCGGGGTGCCTGTTGCACCGCAACATAGGCCGCGCCCCTAGCCGATGCGGGCCTGCGGGGCAAGCGCGGTGGCTTTTGCTTGCAGAACCGGGAGCCGTGTGGTCCTCTTGGACCCGCGCAGGATGGCGCAGAACAGGATGGGGGACATCATGATTGAATGGATGTTGTTGCCGTTGAAGCGCTACGCCGAGTTCAGCGGCCGGTCGCGGCGCAAGGAATTCTGGAGTTTCTTCGTACTCAACCTGGTGGTGACCGCGGTCCTGCTGGGCCCGATCTATGCCTCGATGCTCGGCAATATGGCGGCAATGCAGGCCGGCACCATTGATCCTGCCGCCGCAGACGCATTGACCCCAGGCCTGATTCCGATGGGACTGGGGGCGCTTGGTGGACTGTGGGGTCTGGGTACGCTGATCCCGAATATCGCTTTGACGGTCCGCCGCTTGCATGACCGCGACATGAGCGGGTGGTGGTATCTCGGATTCATTGTGCTCGCGCTGATTCCACTCATCAATTTCATTGCGATCATCGGCTATCTGGTTCTGATGTGCCTTGAAGGCACCAAGGGCCCGAACCGTTTCGGCCCCGATCCCAAGGCGGAAAACGTGGGTAGCGACGTTTTCAGCTGAGCGATCGAATGGCTTCCAGGCCGCCGTGCAGCGCAACTGCATGGCGGCCTTTCCATCACTATCAGGGGTGCCGGGATGGAATGGATGATTGTGCCGTTCAGACGTTACGCCGATTTTTCGGGGCGTTCGCGGCGGATCGAATACTGGGCCTATCAGGTCTTTACCATGATGATCTATCTGGTGTGTTTCGGGATCATGCTGGCCGGTCTGCCGTGGAGCGAAATGAGCGGCGCCGGCTCCAATTATAATCCGGACACGATGCCGGGGCCGTTGTTCTGGATCGGCGTGACCCTGGCCGCGCTGTGGTATCTCTTCACCTTCATCCCGGACATCGCGGTCACGGTGCGGCGGTTCCACGATCAGGACCAGTCGGGCTGGATGTACCTGTTGCGGTTCATACCCTATGTTGGCGGGATCGTGGTGATGGTCTTCATGTTCATTGATGGACAGCGGCAGGACAACCGGTTCGGGCGCGATCCGAAGAACGACCTCAATACTGACGTATTCTCCTAAAGCTCGCGCAGCGCCTGGGCCGGTTTCGCCCGGAGCAGCGGGAGCGAAGCTGCCAGGGCGAAGGCAATCACCAGCGCCAGACCCAGGCCCAGCGTGGTCAGCACGGCGGGCCAATCGGGCAGCCAGTCAAACTCGAACAGTTCGACCACCACCAGCCAGGCGGTGCCCATGCCCAGCGCCAGCGCGACCCCGGCCAGGACCAGCGCCAGAATGGCATATTCAGCCAATTGTAGCCCAAGCAACTGGCGACGGCTCGCGCCCAGCACCCGCAGGATCACGTTGTCATAGATCCTGCTGGCCCGCGCCGCCGCAATCGCGCCGAGCAGGACCGCGATCCCGGCCAGCACCGCCACCGACGCTGCCGCGAGGATTGCAAGACTGACCTGGCGCAGCAGATCGCGGGCCTGGGCCAGCACCCCGCCCACCTCGATCACCGAACTGGAGGGGAAGGTCTTGACCAGCGTGCGCAGCATCCCGCCGCGCTCGGTACCCTTGGGCAGGTCGATCATCGCCGCCAGGTTGTGCGGGGCGTCGGCAATCGCATTGGGGCTGAACACCAGCACATAGTTGAAGCCGAGCGAATCCCAGTCGATCCGCCGCAGCGAGGAGATCCGCGCGGTCCGCTCCACCCCCAGCAGGCCGATCGTCAGCTGGTCACCGATCCTGAGGCCCAGCGCTTCGGCCAGCCTTTCGTCGATCGAGACCAGCGGCTCTCCGGCATAGCCCTTGGGCCACCAGCTTCCGGCGGTGACGACATTGCCTTCGGGCACGCCTTCCGAATAGGTCAGCCCGCGCTCACCGCGCAGCGGCCAGGCCTCTTCAGGGATTTCCTTGAGGGAAGAGACCCGGATCAGTCTGTCCGCCGGGCCATAGGCCAGGATCGAGCCGCGCAGCGCCGGGACCGTGCGGACCCGCGCGCCGGGGGCCTGCTGCTGGACGGTCTTGATGAACTCACCGGCGCGGTCGCGTGGCACGTCGAGCACGAAGTAGTCCGGCGCGCGCTGGGGCACGCGGGCCTGGATGTTGGCGTCGAGGCTGGTCTGGATTGCTGCGAGCAGAACGAAGGCGGAAAGGCCAAAGCCGAGCGCGGTGACCAGCGCGCCGGTCTGCGCGCCGGGGCGGTGAAGGTTGGCGAGCGCAATCCGCAGCAAGGGCCGCTGCGGCCGAGGCAGCCGCCGTGCCGTCTGCCGGATCGCCCAGCCGAGTCCGCCGAGCAGCAGCAGGATCCCAGCCGCGCCGCCCAGAAAACCCAGCACCATCAGCGGCTGGCGGCTGCCGATCAGCGACAGGCCGACAATCCCGGCCACGCCGAGCCCGACCGGCAGGAAAGCATCGCGCCAGCGGCTGGCCAGCGGCGAAACCCGCGCCCGCAGCAAGGCCATCGCCGGGAACCGCCGCGCGGCCAGCAGCGGCGGCGCGGCGAAAACCAATGCGACCAGCAGCCCGAAGGCAGCCGCGCGGGCCAAGGCAAGCGGATCGAAGGTCAGGCCGGCCGCAACCGGCAGCAGCTCGCCCAGCGCCCTCGCCAGCAGCGGGGTGACCAGCACCCCGGCGATCAACCCGGCCGCGCTGCCCAGGACGGCGGCGGCGGCAATCTGGAGGAGGTAGATCCGGGCAATATCGCGGCTGGTGGCGCCCAGCACCTTGAGCGTCGCGACCGCGCCGCGCCGGGCCTCGAGGTAAGAAGAAACTCCGCCGCCGATCCCGATCCCGGCGATCACCAGTGCGGCCAGCCCGACCAGTATCAGGAAATCGCCCATCCGCGCGACGAACCGCTCGGCCCCCGGCGCGGCCCGGTCGCGGGTTCGCGACTCGAAGCCGGACGAGGGAAACTGCCGTTTCAGACTATCGACCGCGGCTTCCGGATTGCGGCTGGCGGGCAGGGCGATCCGGTATTTGGCGCGGTACATCGATCCCGGCGCGGTCAATCCGGCCCGGGCGGGAACGTCTTCGCGGGCGATCACCGCCGGGCCGAGGGCGAACCCTTCGCCGAGCCGGTCGGGTTCGTCGGCGATGATCCCGCCGACCTTGAGCGTAAGCGAGCCAATCGCCACGCTGGCGCCCGGGCCGATCCCCAGTCGGTCGGCCGCGCCCTGGCCGATCCACACTTCACCTTCGCCCGGCGCGCCGACCTGACGGCCGTCCGTGAGGGCAAGCCGCCCGACCAGCGGCCAGGCCTGATCTATCGCTTTCAGCTCGATCGGTGCGGCCAGATCACCGGTGCGGGCCATCGCCTGCATCCGGTATCCGCCCGAGACCGTGCCCAGCCGTTTGAATGCGGCCAGTTCCGGCTGGGTCGCGGCGCGCTGCCACACCGCCACTTCGATATCACCGCCCAGAATGGCGCGGCCCCGGCTCGACAGTTCCTTCTCGATTGCGCCGGTCAGGGTGCCAATCGCGGCCAGCGCGCCGACGCCCAGGAACAGGCAGACCAGCAGCAGCCGCAGACCCCGGAACCGGGCCGACAGGTCTCGCCGGGCGATCGTCCAGGCAGTGCGCCAGCCGATCACGGCGCGGCGGTATCGCTGGCGATGCGGCCGTCGGCCAGGGTCACCACCCGTTCGCAGCGCTGGGCCAGGCTGGAATCGTGGGTGATGATCACCAGCGTCGCTCCGGCCTCCGCGCGGCGGGCGAACAGCAGGTCGATGATCCCCCCGCCGGTCGCCGCATCGAGGTTGCCGGTCGGCTCGTCGGCGAAGACCAGCGGCGGGCGCGGAGCCAGCGCACGGGCGATTGCAACGCGCTGCTGCTCACCGCCCGAAAGCTGGGCCGGATAATGGTGCAGCCGGTGGCCGAGCCCAACCGCAGTCAGCTCGGCTTCGGCCCGCGTCCGTGCGTCGGGCATTCCGGCCAGTTCGAGCGGGGTCATCACGTTTTCGAGCGCGGTCATGGTCGGCAACAGGTGGAACGCCTGCAACACCACCCCGATCCGCCCGCGCCGGGCGGTGGCGAGGGCATCCTCGCCCATCGCCGAGAAATCAGCCCCGGCCACGGTCAGCTGGCCCGAGCTGGCCCGCTCCAGGCCGGTCAGCACCGCCATCAGGCTGCTCTTGCCCGAACCCGAGGGCCCGAGTAGCGCAAGCGTCTGTCCCTGAGGCACGGACAGGTCGATCCCGCGCAGCACATCGACCGCGCTGTCGCCCTGGCCAAGGGTGAGGGTAAGGTTTCGGGCGTCAATCGCCGGGAGGGGACTTGTCACGCGGGCGGGATGCCATAGCTAGAGGAGAACGCAAGGAGAGTTGCAGCATGAAATGGAAATTAGCCGTCGCACTTGCAACCCTGTCTCTGGGGGCATGCGGCAGCGAACCGGCTCCCGCGCCGACCCAGAGCGCGAGCCCAGCGCTGCCTGACTTGCCGGTGGTGGGTGAGGAAGTGACGATCCTGGCGCTGGGCGACAGCTTGTTCGCGGGTTACGGGGTGGAGCCGGGGCAAAGCTATCCGGCCCGGCTTGAGGCGGCGCTGAGGGCGCGGGGAATCAACGCAAAAATCGTCAACGCCGGAGTTTCGGGCGATACGACGGCCGCCGGGCTCGAGCGGCTCGACTTCGTGCTCAGCAACATGAAGGGCCCGCCCGCGCTGGTGATCGTCAGCCTGGGCGGCAACGACATGCTGCGCGGCCTGCCGCCTGAGCAGACCCGCGCAAACCTCGACCAATTGCTGACCCGGCTCGACCAGCGCAAGGTTCCAGTACTACTGATGGGGATGCTGTCCGCGCCGAACTGGGGCGAGGGCCACGCCAGGGCCTTCAACGCGATCTACCCCAACCTGGCGAAGAAGCACGGGGCCCGGCTGGTGCCGTTCTTCCTCCAGCCGGTGATCGACAAGCCGCAGCTGATCCAGGCCGACCGGATTCACCCGACCGCACAGGGCCTCGAAGAAATGGTGGCAGCCACGGTGGGCGAAGTGGCGAAGGCCTTGCCCGTCAAACCAAGCGCTCGACCAGCCCCTCGCTGACTCGCCAGGTCGCGGCTTCACCGGTGATCGCTGCGAACGGGGCCAGTTCGGTCCCGGTCAGCCAGACCTGCGCGGTGCCGCTGTGCAGCCGCTCGAACAGCGCTTCGCGGCGGACCGGGTCGAGGTGCGCGGCGACTTCGTCGAGCAGCAGGATCCCGGGCCGGTCGGGATCGAGCAGGCCGGCATGGGCCAGGGTGATCGCGATCAGCATCGCCTTTTGCTCGCCGGTCGAGCAATCGGCGGCGGGTTGGTCCTTGCCGGACATCGTCACCGCCAGCTCGTCGCGGTGCGGCCCGGTCAGGGTGCGCTGGGCAGCACGGTCGCGGCGGCGGCTGGTGGCAAGGGCCGTGGCAAGTTCGCCCGCCTCGATCGGGCCGCCGGGTTCGTAGCTCAGCGCGGGCCGGGCGAAGGGCGCTTCGGGCAGGGCCTCGAGCGCAGCCGACAGCCGCTCGACCAGTCGCAGCCGTGCCTTGGAAACGTCGGACCCGGCCTCGGCCAGCTGCCCTTCGATGGCGTCGAGCCATTGGGGGTCGGGCTCGCTGGCTTCGGCCAGCAGGCGGTTGCGCTCGCGCAGCGCGCCTTCAAGCTTGGCTGCGTTGCGGGCATGGCCGGGTTCCAGCGCCAGCACCAGCCGGTCAAGAAACCGCCGCCGCGCGCCGGCACCTTCGGCGAACAGCCGGTCCATTGCCGGGGTGAGCCAGCCGACCGAGAGCCACTCGCCCAGCCGCACCGCCGGCACCTCCGCACCGTTGACCTGCACCACCCGGCGGCCGGGCCGTTCGGGCCGGACCCCGGTGCCGAGCATCACTTCGCCGCCCAGTTCGGCGCTGATCGCGAAGCTGGCATCGCCATCCTTGGCCGGAATTTCGGGCAACGCCGCGCGGCGCAGGCCGCGGCCCGGGGCGAGCAGCGAAAGGGCCTCGAGCACGTTGGTCTTGCCCGCGCCATTATCGCCCACCAGCAGATTGAACCGGGCCGTGCCGTCGAGCCGGGTGGCGCGATGGTTGCGGAACTGGGTAAGCGTGATGCGGTCGAGCCCCATCGCGCGGCGATAGAGCCAGAGAGGCCGGGCTGTCACGCCAAAGCTTGATCCGGAATGTTGGTGAAAATTCCCAACTGTTGTTTCCTGCAATTGGGAAAACCAATCGTTCAGCTTGGCGAAAGCTTGGATTTCCGGGCTTTTTCGAAATTGGCACGCCTTCTGCAATCACCATGGCATCTGCGGAATGAACCGCAGCACACATTCAAACGAAGGAAACGACCATGACGCATCAAACCACTTTCGCCAACAAGCTGGCTGCCGCCGCTTCGGCTCTCGTCCTTTCGCTGGTCCTGATCAGCGGCACCGTTTCGATGCCGAGCACTGCCGAGGCCCACACCATCACCATCGCTGAAATCGCCTGAACAGGGATAAGATCATGCAGAACGAATATTCCACTCCCGCCCGCGCCTTCCGCCTCGACAAGGTCGGTGGCAAGTTCATGGGCGTGTGCAGCGGCATCGCCAACTACACCGGCTGGGATGCCAACCTGATCCGGATCGGCTTTGCGCTGGGCGCGATCTTCGGCTTCGGTTCGCTGGTGATCATCTACCTCGCGATCGGCCTCATCGCCGATTGATCCGATCGCTGGTGAGGCCCCGCCTGGACAGGGTGGGGCCTAAACCGCATCCGCCTTGGCGAAGGGCGAAAAGTCGGTGCTCGTGTCGAACACGTCGACCCCTTCGCGGCGCTTCAGATAGCCGACTACGGCGTAGGTCACTGGCGTCAGCAGGATTTCCCACAGCACTTTCAGCGCCCAATTGGTGACCAGCACGGTCAACACCGCCGAATTGCTCCAAACCCCCAGAAATGCGATCGGGTAAAAGATCGCGCTGTCTACGGCTTGTCCGAACACGGTCGATCCGATCGTCCGGGTCCACAGTTTGGATCCTCCGGTCAGGATCTTCATCTTGGCGAGGACGAAGCTGTTGACGAACTCACCCGCCCAGAATGCGATCACCGAAGCGGCGACGATCCGCCAGGTGCTGCCGAACACGGTTTCGTAGGCTGCCTGCCCCGACCAGATATCGGCTGGCGGCATCGCAACGACGACATAGCTCATCACGGCCATGAACAGCAGCGCGGCAAATCCCGTCCAGACACAGCGCCTGGCATTGGCGTAGCCGTAGACCTCGGTCAGCACATCGCCCAGCACGTAGGAGACCGGGAAGAACAGGATTCCCGCGCCGAAGATCATCTGGTTGTGGTCGTTGACCAGCCAGTGCCATGGAAGCCACGCGGTGGCCCCGACCAGCGCCGACAAATCGACCATCGAAAGCTTGCTCGCCCCGATCAGGTTCGACAGCAGCAGGATCGCGACGAAGGCCGCCATCACATAGTCGAAATAGCGGAAGTGGCGGCGGGCGCCCGAAGCGCCGTCGATGTTCTGGATGGTCCCTGTCATGGGAAAGCAGGCTAGCGCCATTTGCGCGCGCCGGAAACCCTGCCTATGGGGACAGTGGCGCGCGCCCGTAGCTCAGTTGGATAGAGCACGAGACTTCTAATCTTGAGGCCGGTGGTTCGAATCCACCCGGGCGCACCACTTTCCCCAATTCGACAGGCGTGATGCCCGTCACGGCGCGGGCCACGGATTTGCCCCTAACAGCGGTTGCGACCCGACCCATGGGGCAACCCTTGGGCACCTTGCCCCCGCGCTTCCTTCCGCGCGGGGGCCTTTTCTTCAGCCCCGCGCTGCGCTTTCGAGCACTTCGCCCTCAACCGGATAGCCTGCATCGGGGGGGATCAGCAGCCACGGCACCCCATCGCGCACTTCCATGAACGGGGTGATCATCCGCGAAGGATATTCGGCGATATGCGCAACCGCATCGTCGAAGCTGCCGAACTGGGCCAGCCGCTCCAGGTTGCGGCGGGTCGGAAAGATCACCTTGATCTCGCCGCTGTCGGCCAGCCGCAGCGCTTCGTCGGCGCTGGCCCAGAACAGGTGGGTGTTCTCGGTCGCATCGACCAGCAGGTCGACCGCCCCGGTACCCAGATTGGCGAGGTAGAAGCGGGTGTCGAACACCCGGATTTCCTTGTGCTTGGGGCGCCAGCGCGAAAATGCCAGCAGGCGGTCGAGGTCGAGCGTCCAGCCCATCGCAGCGAGCACCGGGGCGAGCGTGCCGACCTCTAGCAGGTGCGCCCGCGCGGCGAGGGCTTCTTCCAGGCTCGGCCGCTGGTGCAGCCCGACCGCGAGACCGGTTTCTTCCAGCGTTTCGCGCACCGCGGCGATCCGCGCGGCCAGCTCTTCTCGGGTGTCGTCGTCAGCGGCGCCGTGCGCGTCGGCCAGTTCGCGATCGGCTTCATCGACCCGTCCGCCGGGGAACACCGCCGCTCCGCCGGCGAAGCGCATCTCTTTCGCGCGCTGCACCATCAGCAATTGCGGCGCGCCGCCTTGCGGGCAATTGCGAAAGATCACCAGCGTCGCGGCGGGGATGGCGGGGGGAACTTCCCCTTCCGGGTCGAACATATCCTTCAGGTCCATGGCGACAGGGTGCAGCGTTCGGCGATCTTTGCCAAGACCTTTTAATCGCGCGATTAGTGTCGGACTTGCTTACACCTGAGTTTCGGAGGTTGTGGCGAATTCTATCTATCTAATTCAAAAAAAACAGAATATTTAAACTGGCACGACCCCTGCATTGTTGTTTGTACCCCCAAGCAGTCTCGATAGAGGCGGGGCCGCACTCCTGGTCTCCGCGGTCCCGCCTCCCCGAGCCTCTGCCCCGCCACAGGGTCAATTCCACCTTAAAGCACCGGTAAGCAATCCTTGAGGCGTTCCCCCTATGCCTTGTGCAAGGCCTCCAAATCCGGACGTCGCGAACAGGAAGCAGGGCTGGGCTGTTGGCTTTTCGAGCGGTTCCACGGCATGACTGGCGCAAGACGCGGCTGATCGCACCGATCGCCGCCTTGACGATCGGTGCCCTCGCGCTGCTCGCCACGATTGCGATGTTCCTGACCGACCGGTTCGATGCCACCGCGTCGCTGCGAGAACAGCACGTTGTCGAACACGGCTTCAACCGGCTGATCGGCGAGCAGGACGAGGTTGTCGCCACCCAGGTCCAGTGGGACGAGGCGGTTAGAGCGCTGGATCACCGCCGCGATCTCAACTGGGCCGATTTCAACATCGGCAATTACCTCGCGACCTTCCACGGCTTCACGCACTCGTTCGTGGTCGATGGCACTGATCAGGCCTTTTACGCATCGGTCAATGGCGAACGCGCCGGGCTTGACCAGTTCGCGCCGTTTGCTGCCACCACCAGAGCGCTGCTTCCGGCGGTCCGCGCGGCAGAGCGCACCCGCCCCGCTTTGCGGCCGCGCCCGGGCAAGAACAATATCGTCGTCCCGCCGATCCAGCAGAACACCTTCGCACGGATTGGCGGCAAGATTTACATCGTCACCGCAACCCTGGTTCAGCCCGACTTCGGCAAGATCATGCCGAAGGGGACGCGCGCGCCGGTCACGATCACGGCCTTGCCGGTCGATGCCGCGCTGCTGAAGTCGTTCGGTCAGCGCTATCTGCTCGATCGCCTGGAACTGGACAGTGTGGGCGCAGCAGATCGCCGGGCGGGGCGGTTGGAATTGATCGGCCCGGACCGCCGCCCGGTCGGCGCGCTGGCCTGGGCGCCGCGCCAGCCCGGGACGATGTTGCTCGAATCGCTCTGGCTTCCACTGGTCTGCGTACTGACGATGCTGTGCCTCTCGGGCTGGGTGATCATGCGCCGGTCGGATTCGATCATCACTGACCTTGTTGCCAGCGAGACCCGGGCCAAGCACCTGGCCTTCCACGATCCGCTGACCCGCCTGCCCAATCGTGCGATGCTGTTCGAAGTGCTGCGTGACCTGCTGGGCGGGATCGGCACCAGCCGGCGCCATGTGGCGGTGCTGTGCGTCGATCTCGACCGGTTCAAGGACATCAACGATACGCTCGGCCACCATGCCGGCGATCTGGTGATTGAGAAGATGGCGCAGCGGCTGCGCACGGTGTGCAGTGGGGCGGCGCTGATCGCCCGGCTGGGCGGCGACGAATTCGTGGTGCTGTGCGATGCAGGCGAATGCGCCGAGCCCGAGGCCATCAGCCAGCGGATCATTGCCGAGGTAAGCAAGCCGCTGCATTGCGAATACGGGCAACTCGAAGTCGGTTGCTCGATCGGCGTGGCGGTGATCGACCGACCCGGGATCGAACCGACCGAGGCGCTGCGCTGGGCGGACCTGGCGCTATATCGTTCAAAGGAGCGCGGGCGGGGGCAATTCACCTATTTCGAGCCTTCGATGGACCTTGCGCTGCGCAATCGCCGCTCGCTCGAGGCGGACTTGCGCAAGGCGCTGCTCGATGCCGATCTGCGGATGGAATACCAGCCGCAGGTCGATGCCCAGGGACGGATCATGGCGGTCGAAGCCTTGCTGCGCTGGGAGCATCCGGTCCGCGGCGATATCCCGCCGGGGGTGTTCGTGCCGCTGGCAGAGGAAACCGGCCTGATCCTGCAACTGGGCGAATATGTACTGCGCCGGGTCTTTTACGAGACCAGCGCGTGGCATGGTGTAAGAGTGGCGATCAACGTTTCCGCCGAACAGATGCGGGCAACGGGCTTTGCGGCCCAGGTTGCGCAAATCGCCGCCCACACCGGAATCGATCCAAGCCGTTATGAGATCGAGATCACGGAAACCGCGCTGCTGGGCAATGAAGCGCTCACCGTCGCGAATATCAATGCTTTGAAACGGCTGGGCTTCTCGATCGCGCTCGACGATTTCGGGACCGGCTATTCAAGCCTCAGCGTGCTGCAGCGCTTCTCGGTCGACAAGATCAAGATCGACCGGTCGTTCGTTTCCTGCCTGGAAGACGGCGGGGAATCGGAGGCGCTGGTCGACGCCATGGTCAAGCTGGCCCGTGCACTCGACCTCAAGGTCATTGCCGAAGGGGTGGAATCGAGCGCCCAGCGCGATCGCCTAGCAGCTTGCGGCTGCACCGAATTCCAGGGCTTTCTGACCGGGCGGCCGATGGCCGTGGAAATTGTCGATCAACTGATCGGCGTCAACGGATCCGCTGCCGCACCTGTGCTCAGGCAGACGGGCTGACGCCGCTATCGGCCATCAACTGGTGCAGTTCCCCGGCCTCGTACATCTCCATCATGATGTCGCTGCCGCCGACGAATTCGCCCTTCACGTAAAGCTGCGGGATCGTCGGCCAGTCCGAAAAGGCCTTGATGCCCTGGCGCACTTCCATGTCCTGCAGCACGTCGACCCCTTGAAAGGCCACGCCGAGGTGATCGAGGATCGCCACGGCCTTGCTCGAAAAACCGCACTGCGGGAACAGTGGCGTGCCCTTCATGAACAGGACGACGTCGTTCGAATTGACGATCTGGGCGATGCGGGTGTTGGTATCGGACATGGAATATGGCTCCTCGCCGTATCAGGTGGGAACGGCGGTGGTCAGTTGCAAGGCATGGAGCGCGCCGCCCATGTCGGTGCCGATCGCGGCATAGACCAGCTTGTGCTGGGCAACCCGCGACTTGCCGACGAACGCTGCGGAGACAACATGCGCGGCCCAGTGATTGTCATCGCCGGCCAGGTCGGTCAGCGTCACTTCGGCATCGGGCAGCCCGGCCTTGATCCGCGCGACGATCTCTGCGCCGGGCATGGCCACGAAATCAGGCCTCGCCCATCAGCGCGCGGCGCGCTTCGATCAGCTTGGCGTCCAGTGCTGTGCGGACATCGGCTTCACTGATTTCGATCCCGGCCGAGATCAGATCGCCGAGCAGCTTGCGGATCACGTCCTCGTCGCCCGATTCCTCGAAATCGGCCTGGACCACGCCCTTGGCATAGCCTTCGGCTTCGACCGCCGAGAGGCCCATCTTCTCGGCGGCCCAGGCCCCCAACAGCCGGTTGCGGCGGGCGTGGACCCGGAACTGCATTTCCTCGTCGTGGGCGAACTTGGCTTCCTCGGCGCGCTCGCGATCCTTGAAGTCGGTCATTTCTGCTCCTGGTAGTTAGGCGTCCTAGCCGGCCTTGGGCGGCGGCGCGGAGGGCACTTGATAGCTGTCGTGGCAGCCCTTGCACGATGCCGCTGTGCTGGCAAGGGCAGCGTCGAACGCGGCCTTGTCGTCCGCGCGGGCGGCATCGGCGAGCGCCTTGGTGCTGTCGGCAAAGGC
>CALCQB010000208.1 GCA_937897535.1 uncultured Novosphingobium sp.
CATACCCGGCCATGGGCCAACCAGCACATTCGGCCGGGAACGACAGGTCAACGGGCTTGTCAGCGACTATCTGCTGAGTTGATCCTCCCACGCAGCGGCGGAGGAGGATCATGGCGTTACATGTGCCCGAGCACCACCAGCACGGCGACAATCGCCAGGCCGGCCTGTGACAGCATCGTGGTCAGCGTGCCGACCATCCGGCCCTTGGCGAAGGCTCCGGTCCCGTCCATCCCGAGCCCGTGGGCGACCCGGCCCAGCATGTAGATTGCGCCGATAATCGCCAGCCATTGCCCGCCTTTTCCAGCGAGTTCGAGACCCGCGATCAGGAACAGCACCCACGGGGTGTTCTCGACGAAGTTCAATTGGGCACGCATCCGCCGTTCGAGCAGATCGCTGCCGCCGGTGCCGATGCTGATCCCTTCCTTGCTGCGAACCTGGCCGCAGCGCATCCCCAGCCAGATGTTGATGATCGCCGCCGCGGCGGCCATGCTGAGTGTGGTGGTCAGTAACATTTCCTTCTCCCCTGTTGCGTTCGCCCCGGACCGGAACCAACGCGCTTGCAACCAGCCCCGAATTCGCTATAGGCGCGCCTTCGCTTGCCGTCGGCCCTCGGGTTTGAGTGCGGCAACTCTAGAACTTTTGTCAAATTGCAGGAACAGGTGCCGCGATGGCTGTCCCCAAAAGAAAAACTTCGCCCTCCAAGCGGGGCATGCGCCGCAGCCACGATGCGCTGAAGGTCGAAGCATTCCACGAATGCCCGAACTGCGGCGAGCTGAAGCGTCCGCACAACCTGTGCGGGGCCTGCGGCCACTACAACGGGCGCGAGATCATCGCGGTCGGGCTCTAAGCCCAGCTAACCGGAGTTTGCGCACATGAGCCTGCCGCGTATCGCCGTTGATGCGATGGGCGGCGATGAAGGCGTGCGCGTAATGATCGAAGGCGCAGCGGTCGCCCGCCGCAGCCACGATCGCTTCAAATTCCTGCTGGTGGGTGACGAAGCGCGGATCAAGGACGCGCTCCAGCATCACCCCAACCTGCGCGGGGCCAGCGAAATCCTCCATTGCGAAGACGTGGTCGGGGGCGACGAGCGCCCGACCCAGGCGCTGCGCCGGGCCAAGACCACCTCGATGGGGCTCGCGATCAACGCGGTGAAGAACGGCGATGCCGGGGCCGCGGTCAGCGCCGGGAATACCGGTGCGCTGATGGCGATGGCCAAGCTGGCGCTGCGGACCATGCCGGGGATTGACCGGCCAGCGCTCTCAGCCTTGCTGCCGACGCTGGGCGACAATGATCTGGTGATGCTCGATCTGGGTGCCAACACCGATTGCGACGCGCGCAACCTGGTCCAGTTCGCGATCATGGGCGCGGCCTATTCGCGGATCGTTACCGGGCTGGATGCGCCGCGGGTCCGGCTGCTCAACATCGGCACCGAGGAAATGAAAGGCACCGGCCAACTCCAGGCCGCCGCCGCCCAGCTCAGGGCCGCCGCCGAAGAGCTGTCGCTGACCTTCGACGGTTTCGTCGAGGCTGACAAGCTTGGCCGCGGCGATGTCGATGTGGTCGTTTCCGACGGCTTTTCGGGCAATATCGCGCTCAAGGCAGTCGAGGGCACCGCCCGGTTCGTCACCGACCTGCTGCGCCGGGCCTTTGCCAGCTCGATCCGCTCGAAATTCGGCTTTCTGGTTTCGCGGCCGGCGACCGAGCTGCTCAAGCATCACCTCGATCCCAACAACCACAACGGCGCGGTGTTCCTCGGCCTAAACGGGGTGGTGGTGAAAAGCCATGGCTCGGCGAATGCCGTCGGCGTGGCCAACGCGGTCGAAGTGGCGGCGCGGCTGCTCGAAGAAAACCTGACCGAGCGGATCACCGCCGACCTTGCCCGGCTCGGGACGGGCAAACCGCGCGCAGCGCCGAAGGCGGCGGAATGACCCTGCGCTCGGTCATCACCGGCACCGGCTCGGCCTTGCCGAAGCGGGTCGTCACCAACCACGAACTGGCCCAGACCGTCGATACCAGCGACGAATGGATCGTCGAGCGCAGCGGGATCCGCCAGCGCCACATGGCCGGCGAGGGGGAGACCACCTCGACCCTGGCGATCGATGCCGCGCGCAAGGCGCTCGAAGCTGCCGGCGTGGCAGGTTCCGACATTGGCTTGATCGTGCTCGCCACGACCACCCCGGACCAGACCTTTCCGGCCACCGCGACGATCGTTCAGGATGCGATTGGCGCGAACGGCGGAATCGCCTTCGATGTCGCGGCGGTCTGCTCGGGCTTTCTCTATGCGCTCGGCGTGGCGGATTCGATGCTGCGCACCGGCATGGCGAAGAACGCGCTGGTGATCGGGGCGGAAACCATGACCCGGCTGCTCGACTGGGAAGACCGCGCGACCTGCGTGCTGTTCGGCGACGGCGCAGGCGCTGTGATTCTCGAGGCGCGCGAAGTGGCCGAGGATGGCCCGGGTGTGCTGGTAACCCACCTCCACGCCGACGGGGCGCACAACGAACTGCTCTATGTCGATGGCGGGCCATCGACCACCCGCAGCGTCGGCCATCTGCGCATGAAGGGCCGCGAAGTGTTTCGTCATGCCGTGGTCAACCTGGCTCAGGTCCTCGGCAGCGTCCTGGCCGAACGCGGCTTCACCGCAGCCGATGTCGATTGGGTCGTGCCGCACCAGGCCAACCAGCGCATCCTCGACGCTACGGCCAGGAAGCTTGGCCTTCCGCCGGAAAAGGTGGTGGTGACGGTCGATCGCCACGCCAACACCTCGGCCGCTTCAGTCCCGCTGGCGCTCGATTGCGCGGTGCGTGACGGACGGATCAAGCCCGGTGACCTGATCGTGCTCGAAGCGATGGGCGGCGGCTTTACCTGGGGCGCCAGCCTGATCCGGATTTGAAGAACGGCGGATAACCTGCCGGAAACGCGTGATTGCGTTGCATTCCTACGCCGAATTTGCAATGCTTCTCCCCGAGAGGTCGCGACTCTTGTTGGGAAAGGTGCGATAAAATCGCCATGACAACACTTACCCGTGCCGATCTGGCAGAAGCCCTCAATCGCAAACTCGGACTTTCCCGGTCTGAATCGCTCGGAATGGTCGAGTCGATTCTCGATCACATGTCGGGCGCGCTGGAGAAGGGTGAGAACGTAAAGATCTCGGGTTTCGGCACTTTCCTGCTGCGTGACAAGGCCCAGCGGATCGGCCGCAATCCCAAGACCGGGATCGAAGTTCCGATCACCCCCCGCCGGGTGCTGACCTTCCGCGCCAGCCAGATGCTCAAAGAACGGATCACCAAGGGATGAGCGACGAGGGGATGATTGACCGCCCGGCCGAGCCTGCGGGCTTTGCCGACGGCAAGGATCCCGAAGCCCTGCGCACGATTGGCGAAGTCGCCAAGGCGCTCGGCATCCGCCAGCATGTCCTGCGCTATTGGGAAGAACAGTTCCCGATGCTCAAGCCGCTCAAGCGCAGTGGCGGACGGCGCTATTACCGCAGCGAGGATGTGCGGCTGGTCGAAACGATTGACCGGCTGGTCCACCGCGAAGGCTATACTCTGAAAGGCGCCAAGATGGCGCTGCAATCGGGCGGCGGCCGCGCGGGCGAAGTGATCCCTCAGGCAGCACCTGCCGCAACCCCGCCGCTATCGGCGATGAGCGCCAATTTCGCGCTGCGTGCGCGGTTGATTTCGCTGCGGACGACGCTGGTCAACGCGCTGCACGAGGCTTAGACCACGCCTCACGAAAGTGAGGAAACTCCCCATGCATACCCCATATGACGCGGATCTCGCGTTGTTCATCAACGGCAGCTGGCAGCTTGGTGAAGGGCGCGACCTGTTCCCGGTTATCAACCCGGCCAGCGGCGAGACGCTGGCCGAAGTGCCATTGGCCACCCCCGCCGATCTCGACGCCGCGCTGGCCGCAGCGGCGACAGGCTTCGTGCTGTGGAAGGCCACCCCGGTCGAGCAACGCGCGGCAGTGCTCAAGAAGGCGGCGGCGCTGATGCGCGAGCGCACCGAAAGCATCGCCACGCTGCTGACGCTCGAACAGGGCAAGGTGATCGCCGAGGCGCGCAGCGAAGTGCTGGCCAGCGCGCAGATCTTCGACTGGTGCGCCGAGGAAGCGAGCCGGATTTACGGCCGGGTGCTGGTCCGCCCGAGCGGCCAGCGCGCCATGGTGCTCAAGCAGCCGGTCGGCCCGGTCGTCGCGTTCAGTCCCTGGAATTTCCCGGTTTACCTGATGGCCAAGAAGGTCGCCGCGGCGCTGGCGGTCGGCTGTTCGGTGATTGCCAAGCCGCCCGAGGAGACCCCCGGCTGCACCGGCGCGGTGATGCGCTGCCTGGCCGATGCCGGTCTTCCCGCAGGGGTGGCGCAGCTGGTCCACGGGGTGCCCGATGCGGTCAGCCGCCACCTGATCGCCAGCCCGGTGATCCGCAAGGTCAGCTTCACCGGCTCGATTCCGGTCGGCAAGCACCTGATGCGGCTGTGCGCGGACGGGCTCAAGCGGGTGACGATGGAGCTGGGCGGTCATGCCCCGGTGCTGGTGTTCGAGGATTGCGAACTCGACAAGACGCTCGACCTGGTGGTGCCGCAGAAATTCCGTAACGCCGGGCAGGTCTGCGTCAGCCCGACGCGGTTCTATGTCCAGCAATCGATCTATCAGCGCTTCGTCGATGGTTTCGCCGAGCGCACGCACGGGGTCACAGCCGGTTCAGGGCTCGATGCCGCGAGCCGGATGGGACCGCTCGCCAACGCCCGCCGCCCCGCCGCGATCGCGGCGCTGGTTGAGGATGCCGCGGCCAAGGGCGCCAAGGTCCGGGCCGGCGGCAAGCGTGGCAACGACGGCTTCTTCTTCCAGCCGACGCTGCTGGCCGACGTGCCTGACACTGCCGACATCATGAACAATGAACCGTTCGGCCCGGTCGCGGTCGCGGCCCCGTTCAGCGATCTCGACGATGCCATTGCCAAGGCCAACCGCCTGCCGTTCGGCCTTGCCGCCTTTGCCTTCACCCAGAACCTGCGCACCGCCAACCTGCTGGGCGATGCGATCGAAAGCGGGATGGTCGGGATCAACACCTTCGCGGTCAGCGCGGTCGATGCCCCGTTTGGCGGGGTCAAGGATTCAGGCTTCGGCAGCGAAGGCGGGGTCGAGGGGATGGACGGTTATCTGGTCACCAAGGCGGTGCATCAGGCATGATGCTCAGGCTGTCTGGGGCCCCAGCTCCGGATCGAGATCGCGCGGGCGGGTCAGGTGGACCAGCCGCGCGCACTTGTCTTTGAGATCCGCCCAGCGGTCGATGTCGAGTTCCAGCACCGCGTAGGACGCGGTCGGGAACTTGACCTCGACGAGATCGCGCAACGGACTGGAGCCATCGTCGGGAACCAGGTCGAAGATCAGATCCTCCAGCCCCGGATTGTGACCGATCATCAACAGCGATTTGGGATCGCCCTCGGTCTCGCGCAGCAGATCGGCCAGGGTCGCGCTGCTGGCGAGGTAGATCCGGCGGTCCCAGTTGACCGCGACCGGCCGGCCGGCCGCCTCACAGGCGATCTCGATCGTTTCGGCGCAGCGGATCGCGGGGGAGGAGATCATCCGGTCCCATCGGACCCCGTGATCGCGGATAAGGCGGCCCATCACCGCCGCACCCTTGCGCCCGCGCCCGTTGAGCGGGCGATCGAAATCGCGCGCGCGCGGATCTTGCCAATCGGACTTGGCGTGGCGGAACAGGCCGAGGATTTTCATGACGGCATCTTCAAGTGGGCGTCTCTTGGCTGACGGGCCGCCCTGAAACACCGGCAGCGACGCGTTGTAAAGCCTGATCGAGTGTCAATCGCGTGACAGGGGTGCCCTCTGGAAAGGTCGAGAGCAACCGGCTGGGGAAAGCGGCGGACAGCACCACGAACATGCCAGAATCGTCCTTGCTGCGGATCAGCCGCCCGAACGCCTGGGCCAGCCGGGCGCGGATGATCCGGTCGTCGAAGGCCTGGCCGCCGCCGGCCAGCCGCCGCGCGCGGTGGAGGATCGACGGCTTGGGCCAGGGAACCTGTTCCATCACCACCAGCCGCAGCGAATGCCCCGGCACGTCGACCCCGTCGCGCAAGGCATCGGTGCCGAGCAGGCTGGCGCGCGGATCGTCGCGGAAGATGTCGACCAGGGTGCCGGTGTCGATCGGATCGACGTGCTGGGCAAACAGCGGCAGACCGCCGCGCGCCAGCCGGTCGGCGATCCGGCCGTGGACGGCGCGCAGCCGGCGGATCGCGGTAAACAGGCCGAGCGCGCCGCCGCCCGCCGACTCGATCAGCCGGGCATAGGCCCCGGCCAGCGCGGCGATATCGCCCTTGGGCACGTCGGTGACGATCAGCACTTCGGCCTGCGCGCCATAATCAAACGGACTGTCGAAGCTCGACAGACGCGGGGCGACCCCCAGCTCTGGTGCGCCCGAGCGGACCACAGCGGCGTCCCAATCGGCTCCGTCGCGCAGGGTGGCGCTGGTCAGCATCACCCCGTGCGCGCCTTCGAGTACGGTCCGGGCAAACGGCTTCATCGGATCGAGCCAGCGGCGGTGGATCCCGACATCGAATTCGCGCGCTTCGGCCCGCTCGACCGCCAACCAATCGACGAATTGCGGATCGACCGGCCCGCCCAGCCGCTCAAGCAGCGCTTCCCAGGCGGCGAGCAGATCGATCCGCCAGGTCAGCGAATGCCGCGCGCCTTCGATCCGGGCGCGGCCGGGGCCGTCGAGCCAGTCGGGCGGTTCGGCCATGATCGCCTCAAGCCGACCGCCCAGCCGGATCAGCGGCACCCGCAGTTCGGCCAGCGCCTGCTGCGCCGCCCCGGCGCGCTCGACGAAGGCGCCGTCAAGCTGGGCGGCTTCGGTTTCGAGCCCGTAGCCGGCTTCCTGCCCGCCGCTTTCATCGCGGGCGTAAACCGTCGCCCTGACCGCAGCGAGCAGTTCTTCGATCGGGCCGGAAGGTTGGTTTTCGTTCAGGCGTTGAAGCCAGCCGTCACCCGGCAAGGCTTCGGCGGCGTGGCGCGCGGCGGCGATCGCCTTGCCGCCGGCTTCGTCGTAGCTGGCGATGTCGGCCAGCCGCGCCGAAAGCCCGCGCCGCCGCCCCTTCGAGCCGCGCTCGGGCCCGATTACCCAGCGCCTGAGCTCGATCGTCTCGGCCCCGGTCAAGGCGGCGGCGAAAGTCGAATCCGCCGCTTCGAATACGTGGTGGCCTTCGTCGAACACGATCCGGGTCGGGCGCTGGGCGGCGTCGCGGCCGCGCGCGGCGTTGACCATTACCAGGGCGTGGTTGGCGATCACCAGATCGGCTTGGGCACTGGCCCGCGCGGCCCGTTCGATGAAGCATTTGCGGTAGTGCGGGCACCCGGCATAGACGCATTCGCCGCGCTGATCGGTCAACGCCTTGATCCCGCGCTGGCGGAACAGGGTGCCGAGCCAGCCGGGCAGGTCACCCCCGATCATGTCGCCGTCCTGGCTGTAGGCGGCCCAGCGCGCCACCAGCTGTGCCATGATCGCGGCCCGGCCGGTAAAGCCGCCTTGCAAGGCATCCTCAAGGTTGAGCAGGCAGAGGTAATTCTCGCGGCCCTTGCGGACCACCACCGGCTGCGATCCATCGGCGCGGACGGCTGGCCAGGCGCGGCGGCTTTCGCGGCGGAGCTGGCGTTGCAGCGCCTTGGTGAAGGTCGAGACCCAGACCGTCCCGCCCGATTGTTCGGCCCAGGCCGAGGCCGGGGCGAGATAGCCCAGGGTTTTGCCGATCCCGGTCCCGGCCTGCGCCAGCAGGACATGCGGCAGCGCCTCGCGGCGGCGCGGCTCGAACAGGTGCGCGGCTTCCTGGGCATAGGCAGCCTGGGCCGGTCGGCTTTCGGCGCCACTACCGGTCAGATGGGCCAGCCGCGTGGTGACCCCGGCTGGATCAAGCGAGACCTGGGCCGGCTGGGGCCGCTCGGGCGCTTCATCCCACTCCGGCAGGCGCGCGAACAGCCAGCGTTCGGCCTTGGCCGGGGCAGCAATCCGCGCGGCGAGCAGCGGGGCCCAGGTCCAGCGCAGGCGGGTCAGGTTCTGGAGCGTCGACCAGGCACCTTCGCGCTCGGCCCAGTCCTCGCGCTGGCACCACGCGAGCAAGGCCTCTGCGGCCTGCTGGAGCAAGGCCGGGACGGCATCGTCGCCGGCCGGCTCGGGCAGATCGAGCGCATGGGCCAGGCCCTTGGCGGTCGGCACCACGAACCGGGCCGGAAAGACGAAAGCGTAGAGTTCGAGCAGATCGAGCCCGGACAGATCGGGATAGCCCAGCCGCGAGGCGACCAGCGGCGCGTTGAGCATCAGCAGCGGTGTATCCGCCGCCGCAACGATCGCCTCGCCCTTGGCCACGCCGCGGGTATTGCCGTGGCCGTCGCGCAGCCAGCATCCGGCATGGCTGGCGTGAAGGGCAGGGAGGGGCAGCAGGGCAAGCGACACTTCGCGGTTCTGGCGACTAGGGAACGAAAAGTAAACATCGCCGGATGACCCTGCGCGGCTTAGTTGCAGCGCCGGTAACCCAGGACCGCCAACTGGCGAGCAGGAACGACAAATTATTGGTTAATAATGGCGATCGGGAGTAGCTTCCGCGCTTCGGGTTGCGACTCGTCTGAATTCCGCGAGAGTAAACTCCCGGGAATTATCCACTGATCCTGAATCCAGTTCTCACCCTGTGCGTTAAGGGGGCGAGATTGAGAAATCATATCAAGGGGATATGCCATGAAAGTCACAACACTGATTTGCAGCGCGGCCTTGCTTGCGTTCGGCGCAGGCACGGCTCAGGCACAGAACTTCACTTATGAAGCGGTCGCCAACACTCCCGTAGTGGTTGGCGGACCCGGCATGAACGGCACCCCGGTGGCCGGCACCTACTGGACCGGCACCAGCACGGTGACCTGGGCCGATGGCAAGAAGACAGTCGACAAGTATACCTGCGTCAGCACCACGCAGCCGAGTAATGCCAAGATATTCGACGTCCACACGATCTGCGACGCTGGCAATGCCGATGGGACCTATTCCGCTGTGTTTGGCTGCCAGTATGCCTCCAAGGACTTTCAGAGCATGGGCTGCGTGGGTGGCATGACCGGTCGGACCGGAAAATATGCCGGTATGGGCGGCGGGATCACCTTCTCCGGCCGCGGCGGCAACGGTACGGGCACCGGGTCGTGGAGCAAGCCTGCCAGCTGAGGCGCATTCTTGTGGGCCGGGCGACCGGCCCACAATTGGCGGCCATGATCCGTTGACCGGACGCGCGCCGCAGTCCAGCCTTGGCCAATGCCGAATCCCGCCCGCGCCGCGCTGATCGATCGCCTGCCCAAGGCCGAGCTTCACCTCCATATCGAAGGCTCGCTCGAGCCGGAGCTGCTGTTCGCGCTGGCTGAGCGTAACGGAGTGACGATTCCGTTTGCCAGTGTGGAGGAGGTGCGGAGCGCCTATTCGTTCTCCAACCTCCAGGATTTCCTCGATATCTACTATCAGGGCATGTCGGTGTTGCTGACCGAGCAGGACTTCTACGACCTGACCTGGGCCTATCTCGAGCGCGCCGCTGCCGACACGGTCCGTCATGTCGAGATCTTCTTCGACCCGCAGGGCCATACGAGCCGGGGCGTGGCATTCGAGACTGTCCTGAACGGCATCGATCGCGCGCTGGCCGATGGCGAGGCGCAGCTGGGGATCAGCTACCGCCTGATCATGTGCTTCCTGCGTCACCTGAGCGAGGAGGAGGCCTTTGCCATGCTCAAGCAGGCGATCCCGTACCTCGATCGCATTCACGGCGTCGGGCTCGATTCGTCCGAGCTGGGCCACCCGCCGGGCAAGTTTCAGCACGTCTTTGCCGAGGCCCGTGCCTTGGGGCTGCACGTTACCGCACATGCCGGCGAAGAGGGTCCGCCGGAATATGTCCACCAGGCGCTCGACCTGCTCGAGGTTGAACGGATTGACCACGGCAACCGCGCGCTGGAGGACCCGGCGCTGGTCGAACGGCTGGTGCGCGAGGGTCTGACGCTGACGGTCTGCCCGCTGTCCAACCTGCGGCTGTGCGTGATCAAGGACATCGCCGACAGTCCGGTCCGGCGGATGCTCGACCTGGGCCTGCGCGCCACGATCAATTCAGACGATCCGGCCTATTTCGGCGGCTACATCAACGCCAACTTCCACGCCGTGGCCGAATCGCTGGACCTGTCCGAGGCCGCTCTGGTCCGGCTGGCCGAGAACAGCTTTACCGGTTCGTTCCTGCCGGTGCTCGACCAGGCCCGCCACCTGGCCGAGATCGCCGAGGTTGCGCGTGGTTGAGAAGCTTTATCTGACCGCCGACCGCCTGCTCGAAGACAGCTTTGCGCTGGCCAATCTGGTGCTCGATTCGGGGTTCCGGCCCACCCATATCGTCGGGATCTGGCGCGGCGGCGCGCCGGTCGGGATCGCGGTGCAGGAACTGCTGGCCTATCGCGGGATCGAGACCGATCACATTGCGATCCGCACCGCCAGCTACACCGGGATCGACCAGCAGGACAAGGAAGTGCGGGTCTATGCGCTCGGCTACCTGATCGACGTGCTCGATCCCGAGCACCGCCTGCTGGTGATCGACGACGTGTTCGATACCGGCCGGTCGATCGAGGCATTCCTGACCGAGCTCAAGACCCGCTGCCGCCACAACATGCCCAGAACGATCAAGGTCGCGACCGCCTATTACAAGCCAAGCCGCAACCAGACCGCGCTGAAGCCTGACTACTTCGTGCACCAGACCGAGGAATGGCTGGTGTTCCCGCACGAAATCTGCGGCCTGAGCGAGGCCGAAATCCGCGCGCACAAACCGGGGGCGGCGGCGATTCTGCGCGGCTAGGGCCGGAACGGCAACAGCAGCTGGGCGGGCAGGGAGTCTGGCTGAACAGACTCGTCATCGAGTCCGATTGCCGTCGGCGCTGGCAGCGGCGGTGTGTAGGTCCCGAAAGCGCGGTCCCAGAGCGTCAGCAGATCGCCATAATTGCGGTCGTGTTCGATCCGCTGCGGAGAGTGGTGGATCAGGTGGGTCCGCGGGGTGACCAGCAGCCATTCCGCCAGTCCGGCCGCGCGCGGCGGCACGGGGATCGCGGCGTGCTGCCACAAGGCGGCGGCAAACAGCAGCGCGTCAACCGCCACGACGGCCCCCACCGGCGCGCCGAGCAGCGCGACCACCACGGCCGCACAGCCGGCCGCCGCAACGGCTTCGAGCGGGTGGTTGCGCAGGCCGGTGCTGGTGTCGATTTCGCGGTCGCCGTGATGGACCCGGTGAATCCGCCACAGCCAGGGAACGGAATGGAACAGGCGGTGCAGCCAATAGGCGGCAAAGCTGCGGGCGAGCAGAAACGGCCCGAACGCGGCAATCGCTCCGAGTTCTGCCAGCGGGCCACCGCGGCTCAACGCTGCGGCAGTCAGCGCCGCAACCGGAGCCAGCGCAATCAGTCCGATATTGATCAGGCCCAGGCCCCAGTTCACCCCCAGCCGGGACCATGCAACCGCGCTGCTCGCGGCAGGGCGATGACGCTCTTCCAGCACCAGCAGGACCGCGAATACGGCAAGGATCGCCCAGACAGACATTGCCGCCCTACTGCCACAGACCTGGCGGGCGGGGCCAGTCGGGAATGTTCTATTTACTCGGTCGGATCGCATGCTAGCCTCATCGGCGAAACAACCGTGGAAGGGAAATACCGCATGCGCCGTCATCTGGTTTCGATCGCGAGCTTTGGATTCATCGTCGCTGCTGCTGCCGCGCCGGCCTATGCCGGAATCGTCGCTACGCCCGAGCCCGAAGTGGCCGGCGGCCTGGTTGCGCTCGGCGTACTCGGCGTCGGCTACCGGATGCTGCGCCGCCGTTTTTCGCGCTGATCCCCCAGCGGCCCGGCGCGCACGATGATTGCACCGCCGGGCCGTGACCGGGTCCACTGGCTCGTGCTTGCCGCGCTGATTGCGGCGAGCAACGGCGTTGCCGCGCCGGTGTTTCTGGCCATTGAAAAGCAGGGCGCGCTGGGGGCCTTGCTCAATACCTTCGGGGTCAGCCCGATCTTCTGGTTCGTGATGTTCATCGCCGGGGCAATCGCCTTCGAGCCTGATCGCGAAAGCCCGCTGCGCAGTGCCGACAAATGGGTGCTGGCCCTGATCCTGCTGCTGGCGCTGATCCCGGTGGTCTCGGCCGGATCGGCCGGTGTTCTGCTGGCCGGACTGTGGCTGGCCTCAAGCGGCAGTTCGGGCAGCCGCGCCCGACGATCTGGCCTGGTCCTGCTCGCGCTCACTACTTCGCTGATCTGGGGACACCTGTTCCTGGCCTTCTTGGGCGACCGGATCGTGTCGCTCGATGGCCAGTTCGTGGCCTGGCTGGCGGGAACCCAGGCCCAAGGCAATCTCGTCGGTTTCAATGACGGCGGCAAGCCGATGATGATCGCCTATGGCTGTTCGTCGCTGCACAACCTGACCATGGCGATCCAGTTCTGGGTGGCGATCACGCAGCTGCTGCGCATTCCGCTCAGCCGTGGCTCACTGCTGCTGCTGGCGGCCGCGATTGCCGGGAATGTGCTGGTCAATGGTCTGCGGCTGGCGACGATCGCACACAACCGCGAGGCGTTCGATTACTGGCACGTCGGGGGCGGCGGCACGCTGTTTGCCTGGGCGGCAGTAATCACCGTTGCGGTGATCGTGATGGTGGGCAGCCATGCGCTCGCGCCGCGCCGCGTTTAGCCTGATCTTCGTCGCCGGGCTGGCTGCGACGCTCGGCCTGAAGGCGCAGATGCTTGATATCGGTTCCGGTCCCGATCTGGCGCGGTTCAACCGCGACCTGGCGGCGCTGTTGTCGAGCCGGGGCTATGCCGTCTCGATCGAGGACCGGGCCGACGACATGGACCTGGTGGTGGCGGATCGGGGTGCATGCCGGCTCAAGGCGCGGATCGAAACCACCGCAGATCGCGCTGCTGCCAGGGGCAGTTTTACCGCCGGACTGCCGGTGGTGCGCTATCGCTATCGCGGGGAACTGCTCGGCGCCTTTCCGCGCGGTCGGTTTGACCTAGACAATTTGCTCGGCCGGATGGCGATGCGGCTGCGGCTGGCGTCGTCGAGCCAGCAGCCGCTGGCAATCGCCGCAAGCCCGGCCTGCGATCTGGAGCGGATCGATTTCGGGTCGCAGCAGGTCTTCGCCTTGCCACGGTTAAAGTAGCCTTGCGCCGGTCTGGCTGATGCTCTGCGCCGAAAGCGCGCTGACTTCGCCCTTGCGAATTGGCCCCAATCGCGCGAAGGGCCGGGGATCATGACCGACGATGCACTCCACTCCGCCGCACAGGTTTCCAAGGCTTGGCCGTTTGAAGAAGCGCGCAAGCTGATCAAGCGGTATCCGGACGGAAAACCCGATGGCAGCGCGGTGCTGTTCGAAACCGGCTATGGCCCGTCGGGCCTGCCGCACATCGGCACGTTCCAGGAAGTGCTGCGCACAACGCTGGTCCGCCGCGCCTATGAAGTGCTGAGCGGCGGCGCGCCGACCCGGCTGGTCGCGTTCAGCGACGACATGGACGGGCTGCGCAAGGTGCCCGACAATATCGAGAACCGCGCCGTGCTCGATGCCAACCTGCACAAGCCGCTGACCCGGATCCCCGATCCGTTCGGCACGCATGAGAGCTTCGCGCATCACAACAACGCGATGCTGCGCCAGTTTCTCGACCGGTTCGGGTTCGACTATGAGTTCGTCTCCTCGTCAGAGGAGTACAATTCGGGCCGGTTCGACGACGCGTTGAAGAACGTGCTGCGCAACTACCAGGCGATCATGGACATCATGCTGCCGACCCTGCGGGCCGAACGCGCGGCAACCTATTCGCCGGTGCTGCCGGTCTCGGCCAAGAGCGGGCATGTCCTGCAGGTGCCGATCGAAGTGGTCGATGCCGAGGCCGGGATCATCCGGTTCGACGATGCCGGCGAGAGGGTCGAGCAGTCGATCCTGGGCGGCCGGTCCAAGCTGCAGTGGAAGGTCGACTGGGGCATGCGCTGGACCGCGCTGGGCGTCGATTACGAAATGTGCGGCAAGGACCTGACCGATTCGGTCCGCGAAAGCGGCAAGATCGCCCGCGCGCTCGGCGGACGCCCGCCCGAGGGGATGATCTACGAATTGTTCCTCGACGCCAATGGCGAGAAGATCTCCAAGTCCAAGGGCAACGGCCTGACC
>CALCQB010000209.1 GCA_937897535.1 uncultured Novosphingobium sp.
TCTCGGTGAAGCTGCCGAGCCTGCTCCCGGCAATCGACATTGCCCTTGCCGAAGGCAATGCGGTCGTGATCCAACTAGTCTCGACCGCCGAGGCCATGCTCGACCGCCGGCTTGCCGAACTGTCCGATGCCGAACGCGAGGCGCTCGAGATCGATCTCAGCCCCCGCGAATTCGTCATTCAATATCTCGTCAAGAGCTTCCCGGTCCGGTTGATGGCGGTGTTCACCGACGAGAACGGCAATCCGCGCTCCGAGCCGATGACCGACGAAACGGGGGCACCCGTGCTGTGCCGTTCGGCGCTTGCCGCCCGCGACCGTATGATCGAACAGCTCTGCGCGCTCCCGCCGATCGCGACAGCACTCGACGCGATCATCGAGCGGTTCGGGGTCGATACTGTCGCCGAGGTCACCGGACGCACCCGCCGCCTGATTGTCGGGCGCGATGGTCGCCAGATGCTCCAGTCGCGCAGCCCCCGCGCCAATGTCGCCGAGACCCAGGCGTTCATGGACGGCACCAAGCGGATCCTGGTCTTCTCAGATGCGGGCGGGACCGGACGTTCCTATCACGCCGACCTTGCCACCAAGAACCAGGCGCGGCGGGTCCACTTCCTGCTCGAACCGGGCTGGCGCGCCGATGCAGCGATCCAGGGGTTGGGGCGGACCAACCGCACCAACCAGGCCTCGGCTCCGCTGTTTCGGCCAGTAACGACCGACGTGCGCGGTGAGCGGCGGTTCATCTCGACGATCGCCCGCCGTCTCGACAGCCTTGGCGCACTGACCCGCGGTCAGCGCCAGACCGGCGGACAGAACCTGTTCGATCCGGCTGACAATCTTGAAAGCACTTATGCCAAGGAAGCGCTCCACCGGTGGTTTGGCCTCTTGTTCACCGGCAAGCTTGAAGCCGTGAGCCTAGCGCGCTTCGAGGAACTGACCGGACTCAGCATCGAAGGTCCCGACGGCACCATGGTCGACGATCTCCCAACGATCCAGCGCTGGCTCAACCGCATCCTTGCACTACCGATCGCGCTGCAGAACGGCATCTTCGACGAATTTCTGGGGTTAGTCGAAGCCCGGATCGATGCCGCCCGGCAAGCCGGCACGCTTGATCTCGGGGTCGAGACCATTGCGGTCGAGCATTTCGAGGTAATCTCCGACACCTTACTGCGCACCGATGGGCGCTCGGGCGCAACCACGCACCTGCTCGAGCTGGAGATCGCCCGCGCGTTGAAGCCGCTGACGTTAGGCCGCCTTGAGGAACTCTACGGACTTGCCGGGGAGCGCCAGCAATTCTTGCTCAACAAGCGTTCGGGGCGGATCGGGATGCTGGTCCCGGCGCGCAGCCTGATGGCTGACGACGGCACGCGGGTCGCGCGCTTCGAACTCGTGCGTCCGCTGAAACGCGGGCATCTGACTGCCGAGCAGCTGGATGAGAGCAGTTGGGAGCCGGTTGGCGCAAAGGAATTTCGGCGTTTGTGGAATAAAGAGGTCGACGAGGCCGCTGCGAGCCACAAGCGCGAAAGGCTGCACCTTGCCACCGGGCTCCTGCTGCCCGTCTGGGACAAGCTCCCTTCCGATTTTGTTCGTGTCAGCCGGATTTCGGCGCGTGACGGTCGATCGCTGCTGGGACGCGAAGTGCCGCTTCACTGCGTTCCGGAACTCTTCCAGGCTCTTGGGCTCGAGAGCGATCAGGCCTTCTCGGCCGAGCAGATTGCTAATGCCGTGTTGGCGTCAGGGCGTCCGATGCCGATCAATGCCCGCGAGTCGCTCACCCTCAAGCGCAGTCTCGTCAATGGGGCGCAGCGGTTCGAACTTGCAGGGTGGTCGGCGGCGCGGCTCGACTGGTACAAGGCACAAGGGTGCTTCACCGAGATCATCCGCTACCAGACGCGGCTGTTCGTACCGACGACAAGCGCCGCAGCGGTGCTCGCGCGGATCAGCGCCTGAAACATGTGCCTGTTTAGTTCGCGGCGAGCACTTCGCTTGCCGCGAATTCACCGCACCAGTCGTGGCTGAACGCCATTACCCACCCTTCGTAACTCGGAGGAAAGCGGCGGCATTGGCCGAGTTCGTGCCCGTCATCGTCGGGAACCCGCGACCAGAATCGGCAGCGTGCGCACTCTAGCGTTCTCGAAGTCATTGCCGGTCCTGGTTATCGTTCGCGCGCGTGCCGCACTGGCCTAACCAAGAACGACAGAGGGGAGGGAGCTTTCACCCGGATGGGCCAATTGGGCGTCGACGGTCGATGCATCAGGCTCGAATTCAGGAGTAAGTGCCATGATCAAGACAATTCCTCTGAGCAAGCTCGTTCCCTCACCGCGCAATGTTCGCCGTTATTCCGATGCCATTGCCGATGCAGAACTAAAGGCCAGTATTGCCGCGCGCGGCCTGCTGCAGAACCTCATCGTCCGGCCCGGCGCCAAGGGCAAGTTCGAGGTCGAGGCGGGTGAGCGTCGCCGCAAGGCGATGGCAAGCCTCGCCGAAGAAAAAGTCCTGCCCAAAGACCACGAAGTGACCTGTCTGGTGCTCGAAGACAGCGCCGAAAGCGCAATCGAAACCAGTCTTGCCGAGAACTTCCACCGCCTCGCAATGAACCCGGCAGACGAGGCCCAGGCCTTTGCGTCGCTGATCGATGGCGGGGCTTCGGTCGAGGATGTTGCGCGCCGGTTCGGTCTGACGATCCGTTTCGTCGAAGGTCGGTTGCGCCTTGCCGGGCTTGCTCCGCAAGTGTTCGAGGCGCTGGCATCTGGCGAGATCACTCTCGATTTGGCCAAGGCCTATGGCGCCACATCCGATCAGGCGATCCAGGCCAGGGTCTTCCAGCAGGTCTCGACCGGCTACTACGCGCCGAACCCGGACTCGATCCGCCGCATGGTACTCTCGGGTACGGTCCGGGGCAGCGATCCGCGCGCCCGTCTCGTCGGGCGTGACGCATACTTTGCCGCTGGTGGCCGGATCGAGCGGGAGCTGTTCGATGACGAGGACAGCGAATCCTGGGCCGATGTCGCGCTACTCGAACAGCTCGCGGCCGCGAAAATGGCCGAGCAGGCGAAGGCGCTCGCTGTCGAGCAGGGCCTTGCCTGGGTCAAGCCGACCCTCGACCCTTACGCGAGCCACGACCTCGTCGAGGGTCTGGTCCGGCTCCCCGCCGAGCCGGCACCGCTGACCGAAGCGGAACTCGCCCGGCTCGATGCGCTCGATGCGTCCTATGATGAGCATGCTGCCGTGCTTGAAGACGAGGACAACGCCGAAGACGCGATTGCCGCTGCCGAGGCCGCGATCGAAGCGATCGAGCGCGAATGCCAGGACATTCGGGCCAGGCCGCCCGTGCTTGCGCCCGAGCTCAAGGCAGAAGCTGGCATGATCCTGGTGCTGTCGCGCGACGGGATCCCGGTGCTCCAGCCGGTGTTCTATGGGCAGCGGCAGATCGAACTGGCTGGCGATGACGAAGGGATCGAGGTGGTCGCCAACGAAGGTGGTGAAGGTCCGCGCCGCTCGGCCTTGTCGAAGCGCCTTGTCGACGAACTCGCGATGCAGCGCCGCGACGTGCTCGCGCTTCACGTCGCCTCGGATCCCGGCCTTGCGCTCGACTTCATGGTCTTCACGCTAGCCGACGCCGATACGCTCGACTACCGCGCGCGCTCCGCAACGACCTTGCGGGGTGGTGTGCCTGCCGGGCCGATCACCGGGTTCGAGGCCAAGGACACGTCGGCGAGTGCCTCAGATCGGAAGAGCGTCGTGTAGGGAAAGAGTGTCTTCGCCTGTGTAGATC
>CALCQB010000210.1 GCA_937897535.1 uncultured Novosphingobium sp.
GTGCGGTTCAAGGATGTGGTCAAGGTCACCCACCGCTTCCGGCTCGACAAGGACAATCTGGCGATCCGCCGCAATGAATTCGACGCGGCCGTGGGCACCCAGGGGACCTATATCGAGGTTGGCTACCTCCGGCTCAACCGCGATGTCGGCGGCGGGATCGAAGACCTCAAGGACCGCGAGGAACTGCGGGTCGCCGGGCGCGTATCGATCACGCGCTACTGGTCGCTGTTCGGCTCGGGCGTGTTCGACCTGACCGGCCCCAACGACGATCCGACCCTCGTCGGTGCGGACGGGTTCCAGCCGCTGCGGACCCGGGTCGGTGTCGCCTATGAAGACGACTGCCTGGAAATCGACCTGACCTGGCGGCGTGATTATCTCGCCACCGGGGACGCTGAAAAGGGCAATACCTTTCAGATTCACATAGCGGTGAAGAACCTCGGCTTCTAAGGATTGGCACTTTCCGGCAAACAGGCTATCCGCGCTTTGCTCAGCCAAGGTTAAGCCGCCGTTCGGCATTGGCCCCGGCAAGTCTGGCGCGGCACCTGCCCGTCGAAATTGGGAATTTTACACGGTGACACGCCCCTTGCGCTTCCGCCCTACCCGCCTTCACGCCCTTGTCCTGTCCGCTGCCGCCATCGCATTGGTGGTGCCCGGCATGGTCGTGGCCCAGGACGCCGCCGGTCCGCAGGGCGGCCTTGCGCTGCCTGATAACCCGGTGATCTTCGGCAAGAACGATCCCAACCACCGCACCGCCACCGTGATCATCAACGGTGAAGTGGTCACCGGAACCGACATCGACCAGCGCGTCGCGCTGATCGTGGCGGCCAGCGGCGGCAAGATCGGCCCGGAAGAGCTGGACCGGTTGCGCCAGCAGGTGCTGCGCAATCTGATGGACGAAACCCTCCAGATTCAGGAGGCCCGGGCCCAGGACATGACCGTGGACGAGGCCGAGGTCGACGCGAGTTATGAGCGGATCGCCCGGCAGAATTTCGGCCAGGAGCCCAAGGCGCTCGATGCCTATCTGGTCAAGATCGGCTCGTCGCCCAACTCGCTCAAGCGCCAGATCCGCGGTGAATTGTCGTGGCAGCGGCTGCTGCGCCGCAACGTGACGCCGTTCGTCAACGTTTCCGAAGACGAAGTGCGCGAAACGATCACCCGTCAGGAAGCCGCGCGCGGCAGCGACGAGTTCCGGGTCGGGGAAATCTTCCTGTCGGCCAACAGCGAAAACCGCGCGGCGGTGCTGGCCAACGCGATGAAGATCGTCGAGCAGCTGCAAAAGGGTGCCAGCTTCGTCGGCTATGCCCGCCAGTTTTCCGAAGCCTCGACCGCCTCGGTCGGCGGCGACCTTGGCTGGATTCGCGGCGGGGTGCTGCCGCCGGAGCTCGACCAGGTTATCCTGACGCTTCAGCCGGGGCAGCTGGCCGGACCGGTCGAGGTCCGCGGCGGGTTCTCGATCGTCCTGCTGATCGACAAGCGCAAGGTGCTGACCGCCGACCCGCGCGACGCGACGCTGAACCTCAAGCAGATTGCGATCACCTTCCCGGCCGGAACGACCGAGGCCCAGGCGACCGCCAAGGCGCAGGATTTCGCCGCGCGAATCAAGGCCGCCAAGGGCTGCGCCGCTGCCGATTCGGTGGCTGGCTCGCTCGGCGCCGAAGTGGTCAACAACGAGGCAATCAAGGCCCGCGACTTGCCCGGCCCGCTCCAGGAACTGGTGCTGGGCTTGCAGCTGGGTGAAACCACCCCGCCGTTCGGCTCGATCACCGACGGTGTCCGGGTGCTGATGCTGTGCGGCCGCGACGATCCCAAGGCAGGCGGCGCGCCCAGCTTTGACGAGGTCCAGTCCCAGCTCGAAGATGAGCGGATCAACCGCCGCGCCCAGACCTATATGCGCGACCTTCGCCGCGACGCGGTGATCGATTACGGCAACTAGGGTTTCACTGGTGGAAGGGGCGCCGCTCGCGGTATCGCTGGGCGACCCCGCCGGTGTCGGCCCCGAATTGATCGCCGCCGCCTGGGCCGCGCGCGACCTGCATGATCTGCTGCCGTTCGTCGTCACCGGTGGTCCGGAGATCCTTCGCGCTGCCGCCGCGCGGCGCGGGCTGAGCATTCCGGTCCGACAAGTGTTCCATCCCAACGAAGCGGTGGAATGCTTCGGCCACGCGCTGCCGGTGCTCGACGGCGCCGATGGCGAATATACCCCTGGCGAACCGGCCCGCGCCGGGGCCGAACTGGCGATGGCCAGTTTGCATGAAGCCACTGGCCTCGCCCGCGCCGGCGAAGTTGCCGGGATCGTCACTGCACCGATCTCGAAGGCCCGGCTGGTCGAAGTCGGGTTCGAACATCCGGGGCAGACCGAATATGTCGCCTATGCCTGCGGCTATTCGCCGGGCGATGCAGTGATGATGCTGGCCGGGCCACACTTGCGCGCCGTGCCGCTTACCGTCCACATCCCGCTGTCCGAAGTGCCCCAGCAGGTGACCGCCGCGCTGATCGAGCGCAAGGCGCGGATCGTCGCAATGGCGCTGACGCGCGATTTCGGGATCGACAACCCGCGGATCGCGGTTGCCGCGCTCAATCCCCATGCCGGGGAGGATGGCCTGATGGGCGACGAGGAGGAGCGGATCATCCGCCCGGCGATCGCGCACCTGCAAGCCGAGGGCCTAGCCATCACCGGCCCGCACCCGGCCGACGCGCTGTTCACGGCTCGGGCGCGCGAAACCTATGACGTGGCATTGTGCATGTACCACGATCAGGCGCTGATCCCGCTCAAAGCGCTCGATTTCGATCAGGGCGTCAACGTCACGCTTGGCCTGCCGGTAATCCGCACCAGCCCCGATCACGGCACCGCCTTCGGGATCGCCGGGACCGGAACGGCAGACCCCGGCGCGATGATCGCCGCAATCCGCATGGCGGGGGACTGCGCGATGCGGCGGTTTGGCCTGGGCGATGACTAGCCTGCCCCCGCTGCGCGAGGTTATCGCCCGGCATGGCCTGTTCGCGACCAAGGCGCTCGGCCAGAACTTCCTGTTCGACGAACAGCTGCTGGAACGGATCGCGAAAATCCCCGGCAAGCTTGAAGGCCAGCAGGTGCTCGAAGTGGGACCCGGTCCGGGCGGCCTGACCCGCGCCTTGCTGCGCGCCGGGGCCAAGGTCACCGCGATCGAGATGGACCGCCGCTGCCTGCCCGCGCTGGCTGAACTGGACGAGGCCTTTCCGGGCCAGCTGCGGGTGATCGAAGGCGATGCGACCAAGGTGGCGCATGGCCTCGAAGGCCCGTTCCACGTCGTCGCCAACCTGCCCTACAACGTCGGCACGGCCTTGTTCGTCGGGTGGCTGGGGGGCGAAAGCTGGCCGCCGCAGTGGGCCTCGCTGACGCTGATGTTCCAGCTCGAAGTGGCGCAGCGGATCATCGCCGAGGCGAGCAGCGATGCCTATGGCCGGCTGGCGGTGCTGGCCCAGTGGCGCAGCCAGGCACGGATCGCGACCAAGGTCCACCGCAGCGCCTTCACCCCGCCGCCCAAGGTGATGAGCGCGGTGGTCCACGTGACCCCGGCGGCGATGCCCGACGGGGTCTCGGCCCGGATGCTCGAACGGGTTACCGAGGCCGCTTTCGGCCAACGCCGCAAGATGCTGCGGCAGAGCCTGAAAGGTCTGCCCGGCGCGCTCGCCGCGCTCGACCAGCTCGGGATTGATTCCGCGCGGCGGGCCGAAACGCTGAGCGTGGCGGAGTTCGTCGAAATCGCCCGAAACCTTAGCGCTGCGTGAGCAGTTGCGGCTGTCGCATCCGCGCCAAGACTTGCCATCGGACCGCGCCGGGCCGATAGGACCGCGATGGACCTCGAAAACGACCCTTCGCCCCAGCCACTTGACCGGATCCAGCAGAACATGCTCGCCGCCAGCGAGCGCCGCCTGCTCAACTGGCTGTGCGCGCGGATGCCGGCCTGGGTCACCCCGGACAAGCTGACCGGCTTCGGGGTGTTCGGGGCCTTTCTGGTGTTCCTCGGTTATACCCTGTCGATCTGGTATCCGGCCTCGCTGTGGTTGACCTTCGTTGGCTATGCGGCGCAATGGTTCGGGGATTCGATGGACGGCAGCCTCGCCCGCTGGCGCAAGATCGAGCGGCCCAAGTTCGGCTACTTCATCGATCACAGCTGCGACGGACTGGTGATCCTGCTGATCCTGGCCGGCATGGGTTTCAGCCATTACGTCAGCCTTGGCGTCGCCTTGCTGGCCCTGGCGGGCTATCTGCTGCTCTCGATCCACGCCTATCTGTCGGCGCGGGTGCTGGGTGAGCTCAAGCTGTCCTACCTGTTCGGCGGACCGACCGAACTGCGCTTCATCCTGATCGGCCTGACCCTGGCGATGATCTGGCTCGGCCCCGAACCCGGCCTGTTCGCGCCGATTTCGGGGTTCGACATCTTCGTCGGCACCGCAGCGGTTATCCTCAACCTGCTGTTCATCAAGCAGACCCTGGTCACCGCCCGGCGGCTCGACCTGATGGAGCGGGGGGGCGGAGAGATAGATTCAAAGACGTCAGTGACATAAGCTTCGAGCGTCCGTTAGCTTTCGCCTGAAGTAGGCGAGCGCAAAACCCCCGATTTCTATTGCGGAATCCGTCTCAAATCGGCGACCTTGATGCACAGTGGGCGGTTGATATGTCACGCCACGGTCAACGACCGGCAGAAGGTCATATCGGGGTGGCAATATTTCTAACCGAACTGGCTTGTCATCCATAGGGGTAACACTCAAAAATTCTTCTCCGGGGACTGTACTAAAGGAAACACTATGGACTCTCGAGTTGTGGTTAGGATCACCACCCCCAACCTTGAGTTGACCTTCTCGAAACTCTGCTGGTTTCTCAATTCCATGATTATCCGAATTTCTCGCATGCCAGAAGTAATTTAGAGTCTGATCCTGCTTCCTGTCCCTAATCATGCGATCGAAGAATATTTTGCTTTCGCTTTGGCCTCCCAACGACTGGCCGAGACAATTGTATATTGCATCAAGGTGCGACAAGAAATCGCTCCAGTTTTTATAAAATTCTAGATGTTTGGTAGCCTTACCTGCAATATCGAGTGCGTGACGTGCCGATTCAAGTCGAAACTCAGCTTTGTCAAGACCTTGACGCTTCATATATCTGAAAACCTCCAAAGCAAAGATCCTGTCGGGACCAATTCAACTGCAATTGAATTAGACTAGGCTAGACTTCTTGCACCTTCGCCAGTGATGCAACAACGGCTCGGTGTAGCCGCTCGGCTGCTCCACACCCTTGAAGACCAGATCGAGCGCGGCGCGGAACGCGGGGGCGTCTTCGTTGCCGGTCAGCGGTTCGTAGGCCGGATCGCCCGCGTTCTGGGCATCGACCTTGGCCGCCATCCGCCGCAAGCTGTCCATCACCTGCTCGGTGGTGCAGACCCCGTGGAGCAGCCAGTTGGCCAGGTGCTGCGATGAAATCCGCAGCGTCGCGCGGTCTTCCATCAGGCCGACGTCGTTGATGTCGGGAACCTTGGAGCAGCCAACCCCAGCATCGATCCAGCGCACGACATAGCCGAGCAGTCCTTGCGCGTTGTTGTCGAGCTCCTCGCGGACCTCTTCGTCCGACCAGTTGGTTCCTTCGGCCAGCGGCACGGTCAGCAGCGGCTCCAGCCCCGGCGTCGGCTGGCCAGCCAGCTCGCGCTGGACCGCAAACACGTCGACCGCGTGGTAATGCATCGCGTGGAGCGTCGCGGCGGTCGGGCTCGGTACCCAGGCGGTGTTGGCCCCGGCCCGGGGGTGGCCGATCTTCTGGACCATCATCTCGCCCATCAGGTCGGGCGCGGCCCACATCCCCTTGCCGATCTGGGCCTTGCCTGAAAGCCCGCAAGCGAGGCCGATCTGGACGTTGCGCGCTTCGTAAGCGGCGATCCACGCGCTCTTCTTCATGTCGCCCTTGCGGACCATCGGCCCGGCACGCATCGAGGTGTGGATTTCGTCGCCGGTCCGGTCGAGAAATCCGGTGTTGATGAACACGATCCGGTCCCGCACCGCATGGATGCAGGCGGCGAGGTTGGCGGATGTGCGGCGCTCCTCGTCCATCACTCCGACCTTGATCGTGTTGCGGGCCAGGCCGAGCAGGTCCTCGACCGCGTCGAACAGGTCGTTGGTAAAGCCGCATTCCTCCGGCCCATGCTGCTTGGGCTTGACGATATAGATAGAACCGCAGCGGCTGTTGGCATGCTGGCCCAGCCCAGCCAGACCGATCGCCCCGATGGCGCTGGTCAGCACCGCGTCCATGATCCCCTCGGGAATCTCGCTGCCGTCGCCCAGCAGGATTGCCGGGTTGGTCATCAGGTGCCCGACATTGCGAACGAACAGCAACGAACGGCCGGGCAGGGTCAGGTCGCCCCACTGCCGGTCGGCATTGAGCCTGCGGGTCAGGGTCTTGCCGCCCTTCTCAAAGCTCTCCGCCAGATCGCCACGGATCACGCCGAGCCAGTTGGCGTAGGCCAGCAGCTTGTCTTCGGCATCGACCGCCGCCACCGAATCCTCCAGATCGCAGATCGTGGTCAGCGCGCTTTCGAGCAGCACGTCGGCAATGCCGAGCGGATCATCCTGCCCGACAGGGCTGCTTGGATCGACTACAACTTCGATGTGCAGGCCATTGTTGCGGAACAGGAAACCGCCGTCGCGCGCCGCGACAAGGTGCTCGCTCACCCCGCCGGTCAGCGCCGCTTGCCAGCCCGGAATGGCGCGATCGAGAAACGCCCGCACCGCCGCGACCACCGCTGCGCCGCGAACCCTGTCGTACCCGCCCGGCCGCGCCGGCGGCGCATCGAGCGCATCGGTGCCGTAGTAGGCGTCATAGAGGCTCCCCCACCGCGCATTGGCGGCGTTGAGCAGGAATCGCGCGTTGAGCACCGGGACCACCAGTTGCGGCCCGGCCATCGTCGCGATCTCGGCATCGACGTTCTGGGTGCCGATCCGGAACGGTGCGGGTTCGGGAACGAGGTAGCCGATTTCGCGCAGGAAGGTCTGGTATTCGCCCTGATCGATCGGTTTGCCAGCATGAGCAAGGTGCCAGGCGTCGATCTGTGCCTGCAAATCATGGCGCTTGGCCAGCAGCGCGCGGTTCACCGGCACGAACCGGTCCAGCAGCGCCGCAAACCCGCTCCAGAACGCCTGCGCATCCTTGCCCAGCGGGGCCAGCACCTCGGCCTCGACGAAGGCAGCCAGCGCCGCGTCGACTTTCAGTCCCGCCTTCTCAACCCGATCGTTCATTTGTCCTCACAACGCATGGCGCGCCAGCGCGGGGGCGCTGCCGCAGGGAGTGTCAACGATTCCGGGGAGGAATGCCAGCGCTATGCCGCAACTGCGAAGGGAAGGCAACGGGGGTTGGACTGCCGCGCGCGCTCGGCTAGGGAAGGTTTCAGATGCAAGCATTTACCCCTTCCGAAACCGCGCTGCTGGACAGCGTTGATGCCGCCCCGATGCTCGGCCAGGTTCAGGCGTGGAGTGCGGTCAACACCGGCACTGGCAACCTAGCGGGCCTCGCCGAGCAGGCGGCGCTGCTGGCCGATGCCTTTGCGGCGTTGCCGGGTGCAATCGCCCTGGAAGCGCCCGGCCGGGTCAGCGCCGTCACCCCCGCCGGAGCCGAAGCGCCGGTCGAATACGGCAAGCATCTGGTGTTGCGGGTGCGGCCAGAGGTGCAGCGCCGGTTCCTGCTGACCGGCCACATGGACACGGTATTCCCCGCCAGCCACCCGTTCCAGCAGCAGGTCTGGCTCGACGAGACCACCTTGAACGGCCCCGGCGTGGCCGACATGAAGGGCGGGATCGCGGTGATCCTGGCCGCGCTGAAGGCGTTCGAGGGCACCGCTGCCGCCGCCCAGGTCGGCTATGACGTGATGATCAATTCGGACGAGGAAACCGGCAGCCTGTCTTCCGCCACGCTGATCGCCCGGCTGGCACAGGGCAAAGCCACCGCGCTTACCTACGAGCCCTCCGCCCTGCCCGATGGGACGCTGACGGGCGCGCGGGCCGGGAGCGGCAACTGGAGCCTGACCGTGCGCGGCAAGTCGGCTCACGCCGGGCGCAATCCCGATGACGGCCGCAACGCGCTGGTCGCGGCCGCTGCTTTGGCGCTGGGCCTCAAGGCGCTTCACCGCGACGGGCTGAGCGTGAATCCGGCCCGGATCGATGGTGGCAGTGCCAACAACGTCGTGCCCGATCTGGCGGTGCTGCGCTTCAACATCCGCCCGCGCGAACTGGCCATGGCCGAACTGTTCGCGGCCGAACTGGCCGCGCTGATCGCCCGGATCGAGGCCGAGCACGAAGTGTCGGTCCACACCCACGGCGGGATCAGCCGCCCACCCAAGCCGGTCGATGCCCGCGCCGAAAAGCTGTTCGGGATCGTCGAGGAATGCTCGGCGCTGCTGGGCCAGCCGATCACCCGGATCGCCTCGGGCGGGGTCTGCGACGGTAACAATATCGCCGCCTGCGGCGTGCCGGTGGTCGACACCATGGGCGTGCGCGGCGGGGCGATTCACTCGCCCGATGAATTCCTGATCGTACCCAGCCTTGAGGAACGCGCGAAGCTGTCCGCGCTGGTCCTCCATCGCCTTGCCACCGGAGCCCCGCTTTGACCCATGTGATCCGCGCCGCCTTGCCCGGCGACCTTCAGCATATCTACGAGATGGCCAAGCGCACCGGCGGGGGCTTCACCAACCTGCCGCCCGATCGCAAGGCGCTGACCGCCAAGCTCGAGCGCAGCCACGCCGGGTTCACGCGGGACGGCGAAGATCTGGGCGACGACCTGTTCTTCTTCGTGCTGGAAAACACCGAGACCGGCGAAGTGCGCGGGACTTGCCAGATCTTCTCGGCGGTCGGGCTCAAATGGCCGTTCTATTCGTACCGGATCGGGGCGCTGACCCAGCATAGCGAAGAACTGGGCCGGACCTTCCGGGCCGATATCCTCAACCTGTCGACCGACCTGGAGGGCGCCAGCGAAGTCGGCGGGTTGTTCCTGCACCCCGGCGAGCGCGCCGGGGGCCTCGGCATGCTGATCGCCCGCAGCCGCTACCTGTTCATCAGGGGCCACCGTGAACGCTTTGCCGACCGCTGCATCGCCGAATTGCGCGGGGTGATCGACGAGGCTGGCGGTTCCCCGTTCTGGGATGGTGTCGCAGGGCGGTTCTTCGGAATGAGCTTTCAGGACGCCGACGAATTCAACGCCAAGTTCGGCAACCAGTTCATCGCCGATCTGATGCCCAAGCACCCGGTTTATATCGCGATGCTTTCCGAGCCGGCCAAGCACGTGATCGGCGTTCCGCATCCTTCGGGCCGGGCGGCGATGCGGATGCTCGAGAACGAAGGCTTCGCTTGGGAAAACTACATCGACATCTTCGATGGCGGCCCGACCATGACCGTTCGCACCGACCAGATCCGCTCGGTCCGTGAAGCGCGTGAGGCGCAGGTCGTCGCGATCGACGCGAAGCTGGGCGAGCACGAAGCCAGCAACAAGCACCTGATCGCGCGCGGCCGGATGGCTGATTTCCGCTGCACCTATGGCTGGATCGAGGACCGCGACGGCGGGATCGCGCTCGATCCGGATTGCGCGAAGGTGCTCGGCGTCGGCCCCGGTGACACGGTCACTCACGTGGCGCGGTGGTGAGCCGTGGCCGTGGTTGAAATCAACTTCGACGGGATCATCGGCCCTTCGCACAATTACGCCGGGCTCAGCCTCGGCAACCTTGCCTCGGCCAGCCACGCCGGGGACCCGGCCTTCCCGCGCGCGGCGGCGCTGCAGGGGCTGGCCAAGATGCGGCACAATCTGGCGCTCGGGCTCACGCAGGGATTTCTGCTGCCCCTGCCCCGACCCAACGCCGCGTTCCTCGCCGCGATCGGCGCGGATGGCACCCAGAACCCGCGGCTGACCGCGGCGGCCTGGTCGGCCAGTTCGATGTGGACCGCCAATGCCGCGACCGTCTCGCCGGGCGCCGATACCGCCGATGGCCGCTGCCACCTGACCGCTGCCAATCTTGTCACCATGCCGCACCGCAGCCAGGAATGGCCCGACACGGTCCACCAGTTGCGGCTGGCCTTTGCCGACCAGAACCATTTTGCGGTGCATGACGCGGTGCCGCCCTGCTTTGGCGATGAAGGCGCGGCCAACCATATGCGGATG
>CALCQB010000211.1 GCA_937897535.1 uncultured Novosphingobium sp.
AGGTAAGCGCCAAGCAGCGGTGTGACGAGGATCAGTCCCGAATAGAGTCCGAAAGTCTGGGCCGCGAGCGCCAGGTTGGTCATCGGCCCAAACGCCGCAGACAAGATGCCGCGGTATGTCTCGAGACCGATTACCTGGTGGTCACGTCCATCGACCAGCAGGTATTTGGTCATGTAGAGCATCAGCAGGGCCTGCATGCCGTAAAAGCTGAACCGCTCCCACATTTCGGTCCCGGCCAGAAAGCCCAGCCCGCGCGGATGGCCGAAGAAAGACTGATCGATCGTGCGGTTGGGCCCCCCTGGCCCAGGAACAGTTTCGCCGTGTGGACCGGTCGCAGCGTCGTTGACGGTCATTCAGCAAGCACTCCAGACCTTCCGCACCGCGCAGTCAGCGCGACACGGCCAGCAGCAATCGGCACTGCGGCAATGCAATTCAGTTGCCACCCGCGGGTTTGGCCGGACGGGTCAGCCGCGGCACGAAGGCGAATGGCTTGATCCCGAGGCGGGGGTAGATCTCGTCCGGGAAATAGACGGTACCGTCCTTGACCACCATCGCGATCTTCTTGATCTCGCGCAGGTCCGCCGTCGGATCGCCGGGGACCAGGAAGAAGTCGGCCAGCTTGCCGCGTTCTATGCTGCCAAGCAGCTGGTCCTGCCCGAGATAGCGGGCCATGTCCCAGGTGCCGCGGCGCAGGACCTGGGCCGGGCTCATCCCGAGCTGGCCGAACAGTTCGAGCTCGCGGTGATAGGTGAAACCGCCGCCCAAGTCGGTACCGGGGATCAGCAAAATTCCGCGCCGATGCATCTCGCGCAGCGTCTCGAGGATCTTGCCATAGGCCGCGACATATTCGGCCCGCTCCTTGGGCGTGTCGGCCCCGAACAGCGCCTGCTTGAGCTGGCGCTGTTCGGCCGGGGGCATGTGATCGATGTAGTCGATCGCGCCGGGGTTGGTCCGTCCATCGAGCGCAGTCAGCCCCAGTTCGTGGATGCCGATGGTCGGCTCGTGCGCGACCCCGCGCCGGACCATTTCATCGAGCGTGAAGCGCACTTTCGGGGAATTCAGATCGATCGAGGAGAAGCGCCGCATTGCGGTAAAGCGGAACAGCGTGCGGGTATCCTCACCCGGATTGAGCACCCAGCCGAGCATCAGCTGGTTGACGTGGGTGATCTCGTTGAACCCCGCACCGATCATTTCGTCGGCGCTGGAGAAGGCCGGGACGTGTCCGGCCACCCGCAGCCCCAGCCGGTGCGCCTCGGCTACCACCGCCGGGGCCCATTTGGGGTCCATCGAATTGTACAGCTTGACCTGCCAGTAGCCGCGCGCCGAATACCAGCGCACAGCGTCGATCGCCTCGGCCTCGCTGGTCACCAGCTTGCCGGTGGCCGAACTGAACGGGCTCTTGCCCTCGATGAAGCCCGAACGGACGATCCGCGGACCTGCCACCTCGCCCTTGCCGATCCGGTCGATCAGCACGTCGAGCACTTCGTTGTTGTTGCCCATGTCGCGGATCGTGGTGATCCCGGCGAGCAGGTTCATCAGCGCGTCCTGCTGGCCGATATGGCCGTGCATCTCGAACAGGCCCGGAACCAGCGTGCCGCCGGCCCCGTCGATCTCGGCCTCGCCCGGTCCGGCCCGGCTGCCAGCCGGCTCGATCGCCGAAATCCGCTGGTGATTGATCACCACATCGCTGGCCGCGCTGCGGTTCCCGGTCGCCGGGTCGAAGATCCGGACATTGCGGATCCGCACCGGGCTGTCGAAGCGGTGGGCATATTCGGCCTGGATCGCGGCGAAGCGCTCGGACTCAAGCTTCTCCGACAGCGCCCGCAGCGGCTCGTCCGCCGCCATTTCGTAGCCCTTGCGGGCAATGATGAAGTCCGCGCTGGCAATCGCGAACAGCTCGCCCTTGGCGTCGAGCGTGATGTAGGTCGGGTTCAGCGACAGGCCGGACAGCTCGTAGGTGATCACCTCGATCAAGCCATCGGGACCGTCGAATTTGCTCCGGGCGCGCTCGGCCAGCCGGGCAATTCCGGCCGGGGCCACCGGCATCGCATGATCGGGATCAGCCAGCAGGGCGCGCGCCATCAAGGCGGTGTCGAGTGGGGAGCCGTTCTGGGTCGCATAATACCGCGGCGCGTCCTTGCCCTTGATCGTGCCGGGTCCGGCCAGATCGCGCCAGGTTGCACCGCCGGAACTGCGCTGGAAGCTCTCGCTAACCGCATTGCCGAAGGTGGTGCGTCCGGTGATCGTCCAGCGCTGCGGCGCGCCGTCCTTGTCGAGCGTCAGCAGTTCCTTGATCGTCGGCCCGCGCCCGTTCTGCTTGAAGTCGAAATCGACGGCGATCCGCCCCGGTTCGCGGTCGAACGTCAGATGGCCGATATCGCGGCTCTGGGTCAGGACCCGGTATTCGAGCCGGTCGGCCAGGGCCGGCGCAGCGGCAACGGCAGCCATCAGGCCGATGGCAAACAGACGATAGGATTTCATGAAGCTTCCTCCCCCGGGCAGCGAATGCCGGGGAGACTAGCCGATCAGCGTATTCCCGCCAGTGCCTTTTGCCGCCGCCTTTGCACCGAACTGCCGAGCCCGATCGCCTCGCGGTATTTGGCGACCGTCCGCCGGGCCAGATCGAAGCCCTTGTCCTTGAGCAGATCGACCAGGGTATCGTCGGACAGGATCGCCTTGGGGTCCTCGGCGTCGATCAGGGTCTTGATCGCGGCCTTGACTGCCGAAGCCGAAGCACCGCCCTCGCCATCGACCGCGCCGACGCCCGAGGTGAAGAAGTACTTGAGCTCGAAAGTCCCGCGCGGGCACGACAGGTACTTGTTGCTGGTCACCCGGCTGACGGTCGATTCGTGCATTTCGATCGCCTCGGCCACCGCGCGCAGGGTCAGCGGTTTGAGCTGCGAGACGCCGTGGCGGAAGAACGCTTCCTGCTGGGTGACCAGTTCGCTGGCGACCTTGAGGATCGTTCGGGCCCGCTGGTCGAGCGCCTTGACCAGCCAGTTGGCGTCGGCGAGTTTGTCCGACAGCCAGCCGCGCGCGGTCTTGTCGTCGCAGGCGCCGCGCAGCTCGACATAGTAGCTGCGGTTGACCACCAGCCGGGGCAAGGTCGCCTGATTGAGGCTGATGTCCCAGCCGCCGTCAGCGCGCGGCGCGATCAGGATGTCCGGGGTTACCGGATCGCCGCCACCACTCGCAAAGCGCAGCCCCGGCTTGGGGTCATAGCCGCGCAGCTCGGCCAGCATCTCGGCAAAGTCCTCGTCATCGACCCCGCACATCCGCTTGAGCCGGGGCAGTTCGCCGCGCGCGAGCAGATCGAGATTGTCGAGCAATCGCGCCATGCACGGGTCATAGCGATCGGCCTCGCGTGCCTGCAGCGCCAGGCATTCGCCCAGACTGCGCGCACCGATCCCGGCCGGATCGAGCCGTTGGACCAGCGCCAGGGCCGTGGCGACCTCGTCCGGATCGACCGCCAGGTCCGCTGCCAGTTCGGCATCGGTCGCGGCGAGATAGCCGGCCTCGTCGAGTTCGCCGACGATATGCCGGGCGATGAAGGCCAGCCGCGGATCGCGGGTCTCCAGTCCGATCTGGGCATAGAGATGCTCGGCCAGCGTTATCGCCGTGTCACCGCGTTCGTCGATCCCGGGGCCGTCCTCGCCCGACGCGGAGCGGATCTCGGCGCTCCAGTCGCCGGTGTCACGGTCGCGATCAAGCGCGCTGGCGTCGATGTCGAGTGGGCGGTCATCCTCGCCCCGGCCCTCGGCGATCAGCTGGTCGGCGGGGGAGCTTTCGAGCGTGGTGCGGCGGGCCTCGTCGGGCTCACCTTGGGCCGGGTCGGCTTCGGGCGCTGCCGAGCCGACATCGAGCAGCGGATTAGCCTCGAGTGCCTCGCCGATGAAGGCTTCGATTTCCAGATTCGACAGCGCCAGCAGCTTGATCGCCTGCTGCAACTGGGGCGTCATCACCAGCGATTGCGATTGCCTGAGGTCTAGGCGGGGGCCGAGGGCCATCGTTCGGATCCTAGAGCGTGAAACCCTCACCAAGGTAGAGCCGCCGCACGTTCTCGTCGGCGACCAGCTCTTCGGGACTGCCGGCGAACAGCACCTGACCGCCATAGATGATGCAGGCGCGATCGACGATCTCAAGCGTCTCGCGGACGTTGTGATCGGTGATCAGCACCCCGATCCCGCGGGTCTTGAGGTCCTTGACCAGATCGCGGATGTCATTGATCGAGAGCGGGTCGATCCCAGCAAACGGCTCGTCGAGCAGCATGATCGAGGGATTGGCGGCGAGCGCGCGGGCGATCTCGCAGCGGCGGCGTTCGCCGCCCGACAGCGCCATCGCCGGACTGGTGCGGAGCCGGTCGAGCCCGAATTCGTCCAGCAGCCGCTGCAGTTCGCTGGCGCGGGTGGCGGGATCGGGTTCGGCCAGTTCGAGCACGGCGGCGATGTTCTGTTCGACCGTCAGCCCGCGAAAAATGCTGGTTTCCTGTGGCAGATAGCCCAGCCCCAGGATCGCGCGACGGTACATCGGCAGTGCGGTTACATCGACCCCGTCCATCAGGATCCGGCCGCTGTCGGGCTTGACCAGCCCCATGATCGAATAGAAGCAGGTGGTCTTGCCCGCGCCATTCGGACCGAGCAGGCCGAGCACTTCGCCCTTGCCGACTGACAGCGAGATATCGGTCAGCACCGCCCGCTTGTCATAGCTCTTGGCAATCGAGATCACTTCGAGCCCGCCCTGCGGGATCGGCTGCATCGCCTGGGTATTGGGCGCGACAAGGTGTTGGACTTCGCTCATGGCCCTCGATCTAAGCCGCCTTTCGGCCATCGGCAAGCGCCGACAAGCGATCTGGCAGGTTTCATGCATGGCTTGTTCGTAGACAATCCCTAACGGGACTTGATCGATTGGCACTTCGGTGTTCTACTCAGGTCAACGAGGGGAACAGAGAGGATAGGGGCCATGACCAAGTCGTGGGGTGGAGCTGCATCAGCATTGGCTCGGGCAAAGCCGCTCGACTGGCGCAAGCGGATGAGCGACAACATCGCTTATGCACTGCTGGTTTATACCGCGCTGCAGATCTTCGTCACAATGGGCATGCTCGAATCGAAGGGTGGCTCACTGCTGCCCTACTTCGCCCTGATCATCCTGGTTGCCGCGATCATTCCGGCCTGCCGCCGCTTCGAAAAGCGCTGGAACCGGCTGAACGACGTTCAAGCGGCCGATCCGCAATTTGCCTCCTATTACCGCCGCGACCAGCTGTGGCTGTGGCTGCTGGCGATCGGCCTGCCGTTCGCGGTATCGGGCCTGTTCTTTGGCATGGCGCGGCTGTTCGGCTGATTGCTTTCTGACCGTTAGTCCCTAGATCGGCGGCTCTGCCAACGGAGTCGACCGCCTCATGCTCAGCCCCCAAGCCGCTCAGGACCGCGCCGCCGCGCTGATCGATATTGCGCGGACCGCCGGCGCCGATGCCGCCGATGCGTTCTACTCCGGCTCCTCCTCGGAAAGCGTCGCGGTCCGGCTGGGCAGCCTCGAGGATGTCGAGCGTTCGGAAAGCGAGCACCTCGACCTTCGGGTCTTCGTCGGTCGCCGTTCAGCCTCGATCGGATCGAGCGATTTGTCAGACGCCGCGCTGAAGGAGCTGGCCGCCCGCGCGGTCGACATGGCCCGCGCCGCGCCCGAGGATCAGTATGCCGGGCTGGCCGATCCCGCGCTGCTGTTTTCCGGACCGTTTCCCGAGCTCGACGTAGCCGATCCGGTTGAACTTTCTCCGGCGCAGCTGCGCGAGCGCGCGCTGGCGATCGAAGATTCCGCCCGCGCGGTGCCGGGCGTAACCAATTCCGAAGGCGGCCACGCCAGCCTGTCGCGCCGCAACTTCGCGCTGGTCACCAGCCATGGCTTTGCCGGTTCGTTCGGCGGCACGATGCACGGGATCAGCGCGACCGCGATCGCCGGCGAGGGCGGCAGCATGCAGCGCGACTATGCCTGGCGGATGGCGCACCATCTGGCAGACCTGCCCGAACTCGAAGAGCTGGGCCGCCTCGCGGGGCAACGCGCGGTCCACCGGCTCAATCCGGGCCGGGTCAAGAGCGGGCCGATGCCGGTGGTCTTCGATCCCCGGGTCGGCGGCTCGCTGGTCTCGCACCTGACCGGAGCGATCAGCGGCAATGCCATCGCCCGCCGCGCGAGCTTCCTGCTGGGCAAGGAGGACGAGCCGATCTTTGCTTCCGGCATATCGATCCACGACGATCCGCTCCGCCGCCGCGGGCTGTCATCGCGCCCGTTCGACGGCGAGGGGCTGGCGACCGGCCCGCGCGCGCTGGTCGAACACGGCCAGCTCACCGGCTGGCTGATGGACAGCGCCGCCGCCCGCCAGCTCGGCAGCGCGCCGACCGGGCACGCGGTGCGCGGAGCGGGTGGATCGCCTGGCGTCGGCACCAGCAACGTCCATCTTGGGGCAGGTTCGCTCAGCGTGGCCGAACTGATCGCCGATATCGCCGAGGGCGTGTTCGTGACCGAACTGATCGGTCACGGGGTTAACGGGGTGACCGGCGATTACAGTCGTGGCGCTTCGGGCTACCGGATCGTCAAGGGTGAGCTGGCCGGGCCGGTGGCGGAATTCACCGTGGCGGGCAACCTGCTCGACATGTACCGCCAGCTATCCGCCGCGAGCGACCTTGAATGGCACCGCACGGTCAACGTGCCGACGATCCGGGTCGACGGGATGACCGTGGCGGGGGATTGAGTTGTTGTAAGGTCCGTTGATCGCGGATGCGATCAGCGCACCATCAACCAGCGGGCGGGGCGAACATGTAGG
>CALCQB010000212.1 GCA_937897535.1 uncultured Novosphingobium sp.
GGATCTGGTCGCCGCGCGCTGGAAGCAGTGGCGCATGATCGCCAATATCGGCTTCGATACCGCCATCGGGACGATTCCCGTGGCGGGTGACCTGTTCGATTTTCTTTACCGTTCGAACACGCGCAACCTGAAAATCATTCGCGCGCATCTGGACCGGCACCATCCGGAAACACGCGTAATCGAGGGCTGAGGCCGACTTTGCCCTGCACGAGTAAAATCACGCGACTCGCCGGATTCCCTTCATTTACGCTAAATTAACCTTTCCTCTTCATAGGTCATATGGTTAATTGCCTGACACACTGATTACCACAGCGTTGACGGGATAGTCGGGGTTATAAAGGGGGTTCACCCATGCGAGTGCTGTTGATCGAAGATGAGCCGACTACGGCGCGTGCCATCGAATTGATGCTGACGACCGAAGGCTTCAATGTCTATTCGACCGATCTGGGCGAAGAGGGTTTGGACCTCGGCAAGCTGTATGATTACGACATCATCCTGCTCGACCTCAACCTGCCCGACATGCACGGGTACGACGTGCTCAAGAAGCTTCGCGTCGCCAAGGTCCAGACCCCGGTGCTGATCCTGTCCGGCATTTCGGAAATGGATTCGAAGGTCCGCTCGTTCGGGTTCGGCGCCGATGACTATGTCACCAAGCCGTTCCACCGCGAAGAGCTGGTCGCCCGGATCCACGCCGTGGTGCGCCGTTCGAAGGGCCATTCGCAGTCGGTCATCCGCACCGGCAAGCTGGCGGTCAACCTCGATGCCAAGACCGTCGAGGTCGATTCTGCGCGGGTCCACCTGACCGGCAAGGAATATGCGATGCTCGAGCTGCTGTCGCTGCGCAAGGGTACCACGCTGACCAAGGAAATGTTCCTCAACCACCTGTATGGCGGGATGGACGAACCCGAACTCAAGATCATTGACGTGTTCATCTGCAAGCTGCGCAAGAAACTGGCGCATGCCTGCGGGGGTGAAAACTACATCGAAACCGTCTGGGGCCGCGGCTATGTGCTGCGCGATCCGGGCGAGCAGGCCGAAGCGGCCTGAACCGACCGAACCGGTCAGAATTTCCCCGACGGCCCGCTGGAAACAGCGGGCCGTTTTCGTTTGGGATCAGGCGATCGCGTTGAGCCTGTCCATAACTGCGGCGGAAAGATCGAGCTCGGCCACCGCGAGGTTTTCACGCAGATGGTCGAGCGAAGAAGTGCCGGGGATCAGCAGGATATTGGGCGAGCGGCGCAGCAACCAGGCAAGCGCGACCTGCAGCGGGGTCGCGCCGAGCTCGGCTGCGACACTTGCCAGCGCATCCGATTGGATCGGGCTGAAACCGCCGAGCGGGAAGAACGGCACATAGGGTATCCCCTCTGCCGCGAGGGCATCGATTATCGCGTCGTCGTGACGGTGGACGAGGTTGTAGTGGTTCTGAACGCAGGCGATTTCACAGATCTTGCGACCTTCGGCGAGCTGGGTGGAAGTGATGTTGCTCAGCCCGATATGGTGGACCAGACCCTGCTGCTGCAGTTCGGCGAGCAGTTCGAGCGGCTCTGCCAACGAACCTTCGGCCGGGCCGATCGGACTGAACATGGCCCGCAAATTGACCGTGATCGTATCGACCCCCAGCCGCCTCAGATTGTCGTGGATCGCCTGGGTCAGTTCAGCGCGGGAGAATGCCGGAAACCACTCACCCTGATCGCCGCGCCGCGCACCGACTTTGGTGACCAGCACCAGGCTGTCGGGATAGGGATGCAAGGCTTCGTGGATCAGCTCGTTGACGACGAATGGGCCATAATAATCGCTGGTGTCGATATGGTCGACACCCGCCTCAACGGCTGCGCGCAGCACGGCGATTGCGGTTTTGCGATCCTTGGGCGGGCCGAAGATATGCGGCCCGGTCAACTGCATCGCACCATAACCGATCCGTCTCACGTCGCGGTTGCCGAGCCGGTATCGCCCAGCCGGGTCGAGGATGCTCATATCGGTAATCCTTCAGATGCGTCTGCTCGTGCGTCCATGCCACCGATTCCGGTGCATGTCGTCAGCGACTGGACAGGCTGCGCGCATTGCGGCTAGCGACGCCGCCATGACTGCACACAAACCCGGCGATCCGACCACGATCAACCGACTCTATGGCCGCGCCAAAGGCAAGCCCTTGCGCGCCGGGCAGCAGGGGCTGGTCGATACCTTGCTGCCGCGGATTGCCATGCCGGCGGACGGACCGATCACGGCAGAGGCGCTGTTTGGTGACAACCGGCCGCTCCACTTTGAGATCGGGTTTGGCGGTGGTGAACACATGGCGGGCCGCGCTGACATGCTGCCCGACCACGGCTTCATCGGGGCCGAGCCGTTCCTTAACGGGGTCGCCCAGGCGCTGACGCACGTCGACGGCGACAACGGTGCGCACCCGCCGCTCGGCAATGTCCGGATCCACCACGGCGATGCGATCGAAGCGCTGCGGCGCATCCCCGATGGCGCGCTCAGCTTTCTCTACCTGCTGCATCCCGATCCCTGGCCCAAGGCGCGCCACGCCAAGCGGCGGATGATGAACGACGGGCCGCTCGATCTGTTCGCGGCCAAGCTCAAGCCCGGCGGCGAATTCCGTTTCGGCACCGACCACCCGGTCTATGTCCGCCACGCGCTGATGGTGATGCGGCGGCATACCGACCAGTTCGACTGGCTGATCGAAGGCCCGCAGGATTTTCAAAGGCGTCCCGGCGGCTGGCCCGAAACCCGCTACGAGCACAAGGCGCGGACGGTTTACGGGCACGAAGTCTGGTACTTCAGGTATCGGCGGAAATAGTCCGCGAAATCGCCAGGACCCGCTGCGCCTGTTCAAGATGCAGCAGCTCGGCCATCTTTCCCTCGATCTTGATTGCCCCTTTGCCGGCGTTTTCCGGCAAGGCGAAGGCGGCCTCCACCGCCTCTGCCCAGGCCACTTCGGCGGCGCTGGGCGAAAAGACTGCATTGCACGGCTCTACCTGATCGGGGTGAATCAGGGTTTTGCCGCCGAACCCGAACTCGAGGCCCTGCTCGGCCTCGGCGCGGAACAGCGCAAGGTCGCGGAATTCGTTACAGACCCCGTCAAGCACCACCAGGCCGTGCGCCCGCGCAGCGATGACGGCCATGGTCAGCACTGGCAGGAACGGGGTTCGGGCCGGGGTCAGCCGGGCGTGCATTTCCTTGGCGAGATCGTTGGTGCCCAGCACGAAGCCGGCCAGCCGCGTGTCGGCAGCGCAGGCGGCCAGCTCGTGGAGGCGGGGCAGGCAGGCGCAGGTCTCGATCATGATCCAGAGGCGCGTGCGGGGCGGTGCGGCGGCCAGCGCTGCGTCGTACTGGCCGACTTCCTCTGCCGAGCTGACTTTCGGCACCAGCACCGCGTCGGGACCGGCAACAGCCACTGCCGCAAGGTCATCCGCGCCCCATGGGGTCGCCAGGCCATTGGTCCGGACCACCAGTTCACGCCGGCCGAAACCGCCTTCTGCGACCGCGGCGACCGCCATCGCGCGGGCCTCCGGCTTGTATTCGGGCGCAACCGAATCTTCCAGATCGAGGATCACGACGTCGACTGGGAGGGTGCGGGCCTTGGCCAGCGCCTTTGGATTGGCGGCCGGGAGATAGAGCGCGGAGCGGCGCGGGCGGTACAGATTGGGCATGACTGTTCCTTCGCTCGCATCAACCGGGCTGGCAAGTCGCCTGCCGCAGGAAAATTTCGCTTCGGCGCGGCGCTGAAAAACTTTCTCGCCGCCGCAGCGTTGCAACTCTATCGAAAAAGTCGAGATGGACCGGAGAGCGACTCGTCATGAATTTTGACCTTAGTGCCCTGCTGCCGTTCATCGCAGTCGGTTTTGCGGCCCAGCTGGTCGACGGCGCCTTGGGGATGGCCTTCGGGGTGATCTCCAACACCCTGCTGGTGGCCTTCCTGGGCGTGCCCCCGGCGGTCGCTTCGCAGCGGGTCCATCTGGTCGAGTGTTTTACCACCGCGACATCCGGGATCAGCCACTTGCTCCACGGCAATATCGACAAGCGGCTGTTTTTCCGCCTGCTGATCCCCGGCATGGCCGGCGGCATTCTCGGCGCCTATGTGCTGACCTCGTTCGAAGGCGACGAGGTCAAGCCGTTCGTGCTGCTCTATCTCGCCGGAATCGGCATCTACATCCTGACCCGCGGGCTGTTCTATCCGCCCAAGATCAAGGAGGCCAAGCTGATCGCCCCGCTCGGCCTGTTCGGCGGATTTCTCGATGCGGCAGGCGGCGGTGGCTGGGGACCGGTGGTCACCTCGAACCTGCTGATCCAGGGGGCCGATCCGCGCAAGGTGGTCGGCACGGTCAATTCGGTCGAGTTCTTCCTGACGATCACCGTCTCGGCGGCGTTCATCTATCACCTCGGTCTGGCCGACGTGGCCGGAGCGACGCTGGGCCTGCTGATCGGCGGACTTGCCGCGGCGCCGCTCGGGGCCTGGGCCGCGAAGCATTTCCCGCCCAAGCAAATGCTGATCCTGGTCGGAATGGTCCTGACCGCAACCAGCGCATTCGGGGTGTGGAAGGCCTGGGGTTAAATCGACCCCACCGCCCCCGAAGCCGCCAGCACCGCCAGCGTCAACACATCGGGCGCGATCGCGGTCATCGGCACGATCTGGACCGGCTTTTCCATCCCCAGCAGCATCGGCCCGATCGTGGCGTTGCCACCCAGCTCGCGCAGCAGCTTGGCCGAGATATTGGCCGATTGCAGCCCGGGGAAGACCAGCACGTTGGCCGGCTGCGACAGGCGGCTGAACGGATAGTTCTTCATCACCGTCGGGTTGAGCGCGGCGTCGGGGGCGATATCGCCTTCGTATTCGAACGGCTGCTTTTCCGCATCGAGAATTGCCACCGCATCGCGGATCGGCTCGAGCCAGCGCCCCGGGGGATTGCCGAAGGTGGAGTAGGACAGGAACGCGACCCGGGGCTCGTGGCCAAGGCGGCGGGCGACCGCGGCGGTCTCCTTGGCGATCCGGGCCAGATCCTCGGCACCGGGGCGCTCGTTGACCGTCGTATCGGCTAGAAACGTCGTGTAGTTCTTGCCGATCATCAGGTGGATCCCGAACGGCAGCTGGCCATCCTTGGGATCGAGCACCTGGCGCACCTCGCGCATCGTCTGGGCAAAGGTCCGGGTCATGCCGGTGACCATCGCATCGCCGACCCCGAGCTTGAGCAGCAGCGAGGCGAAAACGTTGCGGTCCTGGTTGACCATCCGCTTGACATCGCGTTCGAGGAACCCGCGCCGCTGGAGCCGCTCGTACAGCAGCTCGACCATCGCCGGGATGTGCTCGCTGATCGCCGAATTCTCGATGTGGAAAGTGTCGGAATCCTCGATTCCCAGCTCGGCCAGCTTGGCCTTGACCTGGTCGGTCCGCCCGACCAGCACCGGTTCGCCATAACCGAAATCGCGATACTGGATCGCGGCGCGCAGCACGATCTCGTTCTCGGCCTCGGCAAAAATCACCCGCTTGGGGTTGGCCTTGACCGTCTCATAGACCTGGGTCAGCACCGAAGTGGTCGGGTTGAGCCGCGCCTTCAGGCTGTGGCGATAGGCGTCGAAATCCTCGATCGGCTTGCCGGCCACCCCGGTGTCCATCGCCGCTTTGGCAACAGCGGAGGAAACCACTTCCATCAGCCGCGGATCGAACGGGGCCGGGATGATGTAGTCGGGCCCGAACTGGTGCTGCTTGCCATAGGCCGCGGCGACTTCCTCGGGCACGGTTTCACGGGCCAGCTCGGCGATGGCGCGGGCCGCCGCGATCTTCATCTCCTCGTTGATCGCGGTCGCCCGCACATCGAGCGCGCCGCGGAAGATGAACGGGAAGCCCAGCACGTTGTTGACCTGGTTGG
>CALCQB010000213.1 GCA_937897535.1 uncultured Novosphingobium sp.
GACCAGTCCGCCCGCATTCTGGACCTGGCGCCCGAACTGAACGGACTCACCGGTATCCGCATCAACCAGACCGAGGCGGCGGAGAAGGGTGTCACGCTCAAGTTCGATGTGGCCGAGCCCGCGCAGATCGATCGCGCCATCAAGACCGCGATGGGCTACGCCATGGGCCCGCTGGAGTTGCTGGACCTGGTGGGCATGGACACGCAAAAGCTCTTGTGCGAGGCCATGCATGGCATCACCCACGTGCCGCGCGCCGCCTGCCCGCCCCTGGTGCGGCGCATGATCGCCGCCGGCTGGCTGGGCAAGAAGAGTGGGCGCGGCTTTCACCAGTACGCCAACAGCAAGATGTTCGGAGCGTGAGGTCATGACTAGCTACAGAATCATTCAATCCGGCGCGAGCCGTTCGTTCCCGGTGGCCCATGCGTTCACCGACCAGGCCGACGCCGCGTTCGAGCGCGGCGGCGATGGTGTGGCCGGTGCCGCCGACCAGGTTTGAGGAGCGCCCGTCCCAGATCGCGATCATCAGGTCGCTTTGTTCGATCATCACCCGTCCGGCCAGCGCGACCTGGGCGGAAATCCCGGCCTGCGCGCGGTGCGCAGCATCGCGGTCATTCGGGTTGGCCAGGCTCTCCAGAAACTGGGCGGTCAGGACTTCGTCATGGTCGGCGAGTTCAAATAATTGTGCTTGACCGTACCACGTCCGGATCGCGGCGGCGCCGGCCTCGCATTCCGGATGCGGCGCCGTGCCGCCGGCCAGCAGCGCCTCGGCATCGTCGACCGAAATCGGATGGGCATTGATCGCCAGGTTGAGATTCCGCCCGACCGGCAGCGGCGCGACCAGTTCCCAGCCGCGCTGCTGGCCCAGATCAAAACCGGCCTGGTCGGCCCCGTCGGCGATCAGGCTGTGGAGTCGGACCGGAACCAGGCGGCCGAGTCCATCGACACTTTCGCGCGCGGCACTTTCGACCTGATCGAACAGCGCGGCCAGCGTGGCCAGCACGGCCTCGCGATTGGCGGCGAAGGCCGGGTTGCTATCGCGGTGCCCGGTCAGCGCCAGCGAAAGCCGTGATTCAGGGGAGGGTGGGGCTTCAGCCATGCCCAGCCGGATTCCAAGAATGCCGCACTATGTTCCCCTAATCCCGGCAAGGGCCGGCCCTGTTGCAAGGTAGAGATTAGGCCAGTTTGCAGACGCTTGGCAATCTTTGCCGAAGCCGGCTCTCAACCGGCGGCGCGGTCCTTTCGAAACACGAACAGGGCATTGCCGTTGCAATCGATCAGGCGGTCATCCGGACCGTAAACCGGGCCGGGATGCGGCGATGCGCCCGGGACAGGGATAGCCGTATAGCGGTCGGCCAAGGGGCTATCAGCAAAGCGGTAATTGCTGCCCCAGATTAGCAGATATCCCCCCGGCGCAAGCACCCGATCGAATGCCGCGAGCGTGGCCGCGAACCGGGCAAACGGCAGGATGTCGGTACAGGATTCAGGACGGAGTGCGTCAAGTTCGCCGTGCCGCAAGACCGACATGCAGAAGATCGCGTCATAGCGGCCCTCGCGCGGCGGATCGCCGGTCAGGTGGAAGTCAATCCGATCGCAGCCTTCGGCCACGGCGCGTTCGCGGGCGATCGCCAGGCTGCGGGGGTTGATCTCGAACGCATCGATATGTGCTGCCGGAAGGTAACGCGACAGGGTGATGGGCTCCTCGCCGGTCGAACAGCCGAACGAGAGAATGCGGACCGAATCCCGGCCCTTCAAGGCATCACGCACGAAGCCGAACAGCACGGGATGGCGATCGAAGCTGGTGTCGGGAAAAGGCTGGAGCAAGCGGCCCGGTTGCTCCTGGCGCAGGCGATGAACCATCCGCAAGGTCGGCGATGCGGTGCGCCGCAGCCACCCTGCGAGCCGTTGCAGCCGCGGCCAGCGGGCCAGCCGGCCTATCCGGCGGGGGGCAGGCATAGGCTCAACTTGGCTGCTTGGTCGGCGGGCAGGGCGCAGCCGATCGCTTTCATCCTCGCGATCTCGTCTTCCATCCGCTGCGCCCGATCCTTGCCGCTGCGGTGCTTGCTCTGGCCCGAAAACAGCGGGTCAAATTGCCGGCCCTCGCGCCGCATGAATCGTGGAGCAATCGCCGGGTCCCAGCCTGCCAGCGCGAGCAGGTGCAGGCTGAGCAGGTCGGCTTCGTCTTCAAATTGCCTCGCTGCGGACCTGGTCGGCCGCTTGGCCTGCTCCAGCGCGGCGATCCGCTGGCGGTGGTCCAGGATTGTGTGCGCCAGCTCATGCGCCAACGCGACGGTAATCGAATCGTCGTCAAGCTGCGCCGCAAATTGCTCGCCCAACTGGATCACTTTGCCGTCGGACCGGGCCCTGACGCTGCTGCCGGATACCACCTCCAGGCGGGTGCGGCAGGCAGGCGGAGCGTCCAGAACCACATCGAATTCCTGTCCGGACCGGCTGACGGTCAGCCGAACTGGTGATCCGGTCGGGAGGCTGGCGATCCGCTCATCCGCTGCATCGCGCAGCGCGCTGCTGGGTGCGCCTTGGGTAGGCGACTCGGGCAGTGCTGCCCCGGCTATGCCGACAAGACCATCGCCAGGTTGCAGTCCAGCCCGGGCTGCCGCGCTGCCGGGAACGATCGCTTCGATCGAGACTGCCCGCGGAAAGGCCCAGGTCGATAGCGCCAGATCCCGCGACGCAGCGCCGTATTGCGCCAGCGAATGCAGGATCAGGCCAGTAGCCGGCATCTGCCGGATGCAACGCGGCGCATTGGCCGTCAGCAAGCGCAATCCGATCGTGGCGACTCGCAGGTCAGCTTGTTGCAATTCCACCAGACTTGGCCGATTCGCCTGTGCTGACACAGAACCGGCCGACAGCACGGAAAACGTTAGGGCCAAAGCTGCAGGAACCACGCGACGCATCGCTTTGCTGTAATGCTCCACCATTCGTCGGTCCAGCCGCACGGTCCATCGCATTGACATCTTTTTGAAACCGAAAGGAACCTAGAACATTTCTACCCGTTAGGTCGATATCCACCCGTCCAAAGCTTGCGGGATGCGGTGGTTGCGGGAATTGTCCATTTATTGAAAACAGTTAGTTGCTATCTCCCCAAACCGCTGTTAATGATATCCGACAAATTTTGATCAACAGGAGCCTCGGCTGATGACGATGACGAAGAAATTGATGGCCGCCGCTGCGGCTTTCGCGCTCACCGCGACCCCAGTTTTGGCGGCTGGTAATGCTCAGACCGCACCTGTCCGTGAAGGTGCTGCTGTCGGTCAGTCTGAAGAGCTGTTCGGCGAAGATGGCGGCGGTTGGCTGCTGTTCGTCCTGCTTGGCGCTGCTGCGGTTGTCGGCCTGATCCTGGCTCTGGACGATCCTGCCAGCCCCTGATGAGATTTGCGGTTGAGTCGCAGCTTCAATCAGAAGCTTGCGATCAACGGCAACAGAAAGGGCCGAAACCGTCATGGTTTCGGCCCTTTTCTTTTGTTCCGGTTCTATCGCAGGTGGGAGCGCAACTGACCGGTACGTGATGACGTTCGACGGCCGCGAGCTTAGATGTTCATCAGGACTTCACGCCGACCCGCGCCCGAATTGTCAGCAGACAGGGCGCCCCTGGGGTCAGGCTCGCGCCGGGCGATCACACAGCATAGAGCGATCAGCCCACTGACGGCGGCCGTCCGCAAAGGATAGTCAACCAGGCTGTGCACTAGCGCGATCGCTATTGCCAACGTAGCTGCCAGGGCCAACGGGTTCTCAGCGCGAAGTCCGTTCCACCGGGTCCAGGCAACCCGGGCAAACCAGTGCAGGAACAAGACGAGCAAACCTGCGCCCAGCAGCCCGAGTTCGATCAGCATCTCGAGCAGATCGTTGTGCGCGTGGTTGACGTAAGTAGTGCCGACCTTGGCCGCATCTTCGTACCACGGGTAGATATCGCGGAAGGTGCCGAGCCCCGAACCGAACGGAGCGAAGGAACGCAGCATCTGGGCACCGTTGGCGAGGAACTCACCGCGACTGATCCCGGCGGTTCCCGACTTGCTCATCAGGTCGTTCGAAACCAAGCCTGATGCGAGCAGCCAGACCAACCCGACCGAAACCAGCACGCCGACCGCGCCGGTCAACCACCAGTTGATGCGGAAATCGGGCCGGGCGATCAGCGCTATACCGGCAATCGTCGGAATCAACAGCATCTGACAGGCCAGCGAGCCAGACAGCACCACCCCGATTGCAAGTGGAGCCAGTAGTCCGGCCAGGACATATCCGGGCGCGAGCCGCGGCTTGCGGTGTTGTCCCAGCGGCTTGTCGTGCAGCCATTGGCCCGCGACCAGGGCCATCGCCATCAACATGAAAGTGCCGAGGTGATTGCTGTTGGCAAAAAAGCCAACGCCGTTGCCGCGGTTGGTGATGCTGTAGAAATATCCCGATCCGGCAAACGCCTGAACGCCGGCCATCAGCGCCGAGGCATAGGCGACCACTGCGATGGTCCAGACCAGCTGGCGCGTTGTCGGGGCATCCCGGTCCCGGGCCAGGACGAACAGTGCGAAGGCCGGAATCCACCAGATCAGGCTTTGCAGGCTGCCCCAAGGATCGAGCGAATAAGTCAGCCAAGGCGGAGCCATGCCAGCGAGTTCGTAACCGTGGGCAATTGCATCGCGGCCGGCCAGTTTTGACCAGAGGACCGGCGGCAACGGGAGGAATTGCAGGGCTGCGACCCCGGCGAAGGCAACCAGGAACACTTTGAGGCCGATCGCCAAGTTGCGGTCAGGTTGGGTGTTCCACAGTGACCACGCGATCAACCCGGATCCGGCAAACTGCAGCGCCATGTTGCCGGTATAGCCGGCTGCGCTGGCCCCACCCAGGATCAGCACCAGGGCCAGATAGACCATCATGCTCCAATGGCGCACTTGCTGGGTCATTTGCGGGCTCCGCCTGGAATTACATCGATTCGGCGAATCACCAGCTGGGTTTGTCCGCGCTCTTCAGTGGCGACTCCGACCACGGACAGGACCTGGCCCGAACAGCCGACCCCGGGTACTGCGAGATTCAGTTTCAGGCGGTTGTTACCGGGCTTGGTTGCGACCAATGCCGCTTCGGCAACTGTTGTGCTGCTGCCCTCGCAGCTTAACCGCAAGCGAACGTTATCGGCTTGCCCGGAGACGACCTCGTACTCGGCAATCGCAACGTAGGATCCCGGCGCCAGGGTCAGCAGTTGAGTGACCAACACTCCGGGATTTCGATCGTAGTAGATCACGGAAAGACCACCGCCGCGCTGGCGTTCGGCTGCGCCGGTCGGGCCGACGATCAATTGCCAGTTGAACGGGGGCTGCGCGGCGACGTCGGCAAAATCGGGGGAGTGAACCAGGCCGCTTGCACCGCCCTTGTTGCCCCGCTGCCAGAGGTTGCGGGCCACAGCGAATTCACCCGCATCGACCAGCTGGCGCACCACCGCATTGCGGATTGCGGGCCGGGCGATCACATCGGCCGGCAAGGTTTCGGCCAGCCGCAAGGTCACTTCGCGTGGCTTGCGCTTTCCGATCATCCGGTTGACGAACGGTTGGTAAAGCTCGTCATGCCCTTCGATCGCGTTCAATGCGTCGTCGACCTGGCGCGGCGTGCCGATCCGCACGGTGATCGCTTCCATGATCGTTTCGACCAGGCTGGGGTTGAGCCGGTTGAACGCCGCGAGCTGGTTGAACGCGCCGCCAAGATCGCCGGTGGCCGCCATCTGGCGGAGCAGCAGGATCCGGGCTGCGCGCGAGCGTGGATCGCGGCGCAACGCTTCCTTGAGCAGTGATGCCTCACGGCCTGATTTCCCGCGGGGTTCGGCCATCAGGCTGTTGGCAGCCAGCGCGGTGAAGGGTTCACTGGACAGCGGCATCCCGGCCAGCGCACGGCGGGCAATATCGTCATCGACATCGACCCGGTCCGTGCCGATCTTTGCCAGCGCGAACCGTGTTACCCCCAGATAACCCGGCCCATAGTTGCCATAGCGGCCGCTGGCGCCGGCCGCCGCTGTTTCCGCCGCCAGCGTGAAGTTGGCGAGCAGGATCGCCACCGCTAGCGCAGCAAACAGCAGCAAGGCGGCAACCCGTTGTCCCAAGGGCGAAAGTAGCGGCATGCGGATGATCAATCTGGTTGCTGGAAGCGTGGGTCAGGAGACATCGATACGGCGCGTTGCGGAGTCGCTGCTGCGCTCACCTTCATCATACGAATAATAGCCGTAGCCATAGCCATAGCGGCTGCGCTTGAGCGAAATCTTGGTCAGGATCACCCCGGCAAGGTTTGCCCCGGCATCAGCCAGGCGCCGGACCATTTCCTGAACGTCGCCGGTGCGCGAACGGCGGCTTTCAACGACCATGACGGTGGCTTCGGCAACCGAGGCCAGCAGCGGCGCATCGGCCAGGCCCAGCACCGGAGGTGCGTCGATCACAACCATGTCAAAGCCTTCGGCCGCCTCCTTGATCAGCGAAGGCAACCGGTTGGAACTGAGCAGATCGGCTGCAGATCCAGTGAAACGACCGACCGGCAGCAGACTGAGGCCATCGGTCTTGGTCTTCTCCACCAGGCTGCTCAGCGGGTCTTCATTGGTGAGCAAGTAGCCGAGGCCATGGCCATCCTTGCGGCTCGACGCAAAGGTCGGCTTGCGCAGATCGGCATCGATCAGCAACAGATCGGAAGAGCGTCGAGTAGGGAAAGAGTG
>CALCQB010000214.1 GCA_937897535.1 uncultured Novosphingobium sp.
CCTTGTCCGGGTTCAGGTTGATCCCAATGGACAGGCCGCGGGAGCGGCGGGAGATGACAGGGTAGACGTAATCGAAGTCCTGGAATCGGCGGGTGTGATCCTGGACCGCCGCGAGGGTGTTCTTGATGGTGGCCGGTGAACTTTCCACGGGTGAAGCCTATCGTAGGCCGCCGGCGGAACAATCGAAAGCCGACTACTTCGTGCCTTGGGATTCCGGCAGCGGTTTGCCGAGGGTTTCCGGTGCGAAGGGCAGGGCGATCAGACCGATGAGATACACGGAGCACATGGTGATGCCGGCGTAGCGCAGGGGGAGGGAAGGGTCGGCTGCGGTGGCGGTGTGCTTGTAGGCGACGTTGGTGAGCAGTCCCAGCACCGCGGGTCCGGAAGCCGCCACGAAGCGGCCGACGTTGTAACAAAAGCTGGTGCCGGTGCTGCGCAGGCCCAGCAGCCAAACCGCCGGCAACACAAAGGCCAGCGCCAGCCCGCCTGACTGCATGAAATAGAGCCACGGCTTGGCCGCCAGCTTGTCCGCCCCGATCCGCGCCAGCGCATGGCCCAGCATCGCCGCCGGGATCAGCGCCAGCCCATAGCTCCAGACCGGCAAACGCCCGCGCCAGAACAGCCACAGCACCGCCGCTGCGGCCACTCCGGCCAATGAGACAACCATCCAGTTCACCGGCCCCATCGTGTCACTCCCATTCCAGCACCGCGACATGGCCCTGCGGCGCAGCCATCCAGCCGCGGGCAAAATTGCCCAGTTCCGTGCGAATCCGCTCGGCCGCGGCCGCGTCGAGCGCGGGCAGCGGGACGTGCGAATAGCCGCAGGCGGTCTCGGCAAGCGCGATCAGGTCCGCCGCCGCGCCGCTGCCGCCGCTCCACAAATCGGCCTCGAAGCATTCGGTCAGCCGCTCGGCCTGGAGCAGTTCGACGATCTCGGCACCCGGCACTCCGGCCCGCTTGGCGCTGGCGTGGCCCGCGGCCTTGGCGATCTCGGCGATTTCCTCGGGGTGCCGCCCACTCGCGACCATGCCCCAGAAGCCATGGGCCAGACCCAGCTCGCGCTCGACGAACCAGTGCACCGCGTCGTGCGGGACCGGGCCTTTGTGCGGAAAATGCGTCTCCGCCCCGCTGCCATCGGCGCGGCTCACCACGATCCGGTCCTGCCGCTGGCCCTTGGTGATCGCGATCCGCATTGCCTTTCCCTAGCACTTCGCCGCGCCGCAGTGTAAGGGGCCGCCGCGATGGCAACGGTAATTCCCCAGCAGAAGCGCGTCGGCATGGTCAGCCTTGGCTGTCCCAAGGCGCTGGTCGACAGCGAACGCATTCTCACCCGGCTGCGCGCCGATGGCTATGCGATGTCGCCCGACTATGCCGGGGCCGACGTGGTGCTGGTCAACACCTGCGGGTTCCTCGATTCGGCCAAGGAGGAGAGTCTGTCCGCGATTGGCGAGGCGATTGCCGAGAACGGCCGGGTGATCGTCACCGGCTGCATGGGCAACGAGGCCGAGCTGATCCGGGCGAAGTTCCCCGCCGTCCTCGCGGTGACCGGCGCGCACCAGTACGAGGCCGTGGTCGAGGCAGTGCATGAGGCCGCCCCGCCCACCCAAGGGCCGTTCATCGACCTCGTCCCCAGCGGCGAGGACGTCAAGCTGACCCCGCGCCACTACAGCTATCTCAAGATTTCCGAGGGCTGCAACCACGCCTGCGCGTTTTGCATCATCCCCAGCCTCCGCGGCAAGCTCGCCAGCCGCCGGATCGACGCAGTGCTGCGCGAGGCTGAAAAGCTGGTCGCGGCCGGCACGAAGGAACTGTTGGTGATCAGCCAGGATACCAGCGCTTACGGCGTCGATGTCCGGCATGAGGAACGGATGTGGAAGGGCCGCCCGGTTCGCACCCACATGACCGACCTTGCCCGCGAGCTCGGCAATCTGCGCACTCCCGAAGGCGTACCGCCGTGGATCCGGCTGCACTATGTCTATCCCTATCCCCACGTCGACGCGGTGATCCCGCTGATGGCCGAGGGCCTGATCACGCCCTACCTCGACATTCCGTTCCAGCACGCCGCGCCGAGCGTGCTCAAGGCGATGAAGCGCCCCGCCAACGAAGCCAAGGTGCTCGAACGGATCAAGGCCTGGCGCGCGATCTGCCCCGACCTGACGATCCGCTCGAGCTTCGTGGTCGGCTTTCCGGGAGAGACCGAGGCCGATTTCCAGTACCTGCTCGACTGGCTCGACGAAGCCCAGCTCGACCGGGTCGGTGCGTTCCGGTTCGAGCCGGTCGAAGGCGCGGCCGCCAACGCTCTGCCCGATCCGGTCCCCGAAGCAGTCAAGGAAGAGCGCTTTCAGCGGATCATGGCCAAGACCGCCGCGATCAGCGCCGCCAAGCTCCAGGCCAAGATCGGCCGGGTCCTGCCGGTGATCATCGACGAAGTCGGCGAACCCGAAGCTGACGAGTTTGGGGACGTCGCCCGCGGCGCCACCGGCCGCAGCCAGGCCGACGCGCCAGAGATCGACGGCGCGGTCTACTTGCGCGATGTGCCCGAGGGGCTGACGGCGGGCGATATCGTTTCGGTCGAGATCGAGGATGCCGACGAGCACGACCTGTTCGGGGTGATCGCGGGCGGCTGAAGCAAATTTTTTCGTTTAGTAAATATTTAGTCTTTTCCGACCGATATACTGTCTTTATCACCCTGAAGCAGGGATGATCGGGCGGGTCGATCTGCGACGACAATGCGCTCAAACCTCAATTTGGAAGGGCGCAGAACTATGCCAAATTATGTTTCCAGCGGCAGTGAATTCATCGTCAACACCGCCACCGGTTCACACCAGAATCAGGCGCGGATCGCGCACTTTTCGAACGGCAACTATGTCGTCATCTGGAAATCGGTCGACGATGCGACGAACGACAGCGGAACGCTGAGGGCCCAGTTGTTCGACCAGTACGGCAACCGGCTGGGCGGTGAATTCACGGTCGAGAGCCACGGCGGCGGGATGCAACTCAATCCCAACATCGCGGTGCTGGCCGACGACAGCTTCGTGGTCACCTGGCAGACCGAAGACAGCGGATTCTATGGGGCGACCTCCACCATCGCGGCCCAGCGCTTTTCCGCCACCGGCACGGCAATCGGCAGCGAGTTTGCGGTCAATTCCGCAGCATCATCGTTCCCGACCGCGCCCGCGATCACAGCGCTGAGTAACGGGTCCTACGTCGTCTCATGGGACGATTTCCTCAATCACGCGGTCCGCGCCCAGGTCTTCGCTGCCAACGGCACGCGAATCGGGAACGAGTTGGTGGTCGGCACCTATCCCGGGCTCAGCGCGACCAGCCTGACGGTTCAGGCACTCGCGAATGGCGGCTTTGTTGCGGCGTGGAACGCGCTCGATGGATCGGGCCAGGGAGTCCGGGCGCAGCTGTTCACCAGCACCGGGACCGAGGCAGGCGGTGAATTCTGGGCCAATAGCCAGACCGCCGACAACCAGTCCGGCGCGACAGTAGTCACCCTTGCCAATGGCAATTTCGTGATGCTGTGGACCAGCTACAATGCCGCCCAGGATGGCAGTGCCTCTGCGATCAAGGCGCAGATTTTTACTGCGGGCGGCGTGGCCGTTGGCAGCGAATTTCTGGTCAACCAGATCGGCACCGGATATCAGCTCACCCCGCGCGCCACCGCGCTGGCCGATGGCGGTTTCATGGTCGCGTGGCAATCGGCGGCCGGCGCAGCCAATGCTTATGACAACACCCTCCGCGCGCGGGTATTCGATGCCGGCGGCACCGCGACCGGGGGCGAATTCCAGGTCGATGCCCTCAATGCCAGCCAGTCGAGCTACCTCGGCGGGATCACCGTTCTGCCGAACGGCGATATCCTTGTCGCCTACGATACCTGGGGCGGCGATGGCGATGGCGACGGGGTGCTGGTCCATACCCTCGTGCCGCAAACGGCGACGCAGACTGCCCCGACGATTGTCTCCAACGGCGGTGGCGCAAGCGCGATTGTCGCGGTCAACGAATATACCAGCCTGGTCACCAATGTCCGCGCGGTCGATCCGGACGGGCCGCAGGCAACCACTTTCGCGATTACCGGCGGGGCCGATGCCGGGCAGTTCCACATCGATTCGGTCACCGGTCGTCTGACCTTCAACTATCCGGCGGAGTTCGCCAATCCCGGCGATGCCGACGGCGACAATGTCTATGACGTGGTCGTCACCGCCAGTGACGGAACCCTGACCGACACCCAGACCCTGCATGTGGCGGTCCAGGATGTTGCCGAGGGGATCACCATCACCTCGCCGACCGACGTCTTCACGCCGGAGAACGACAACCTGGTTTACGGCGGGATCACGGCAACCAGCGCTTCGGGCCTGCCGGTCTATTACCAGATCATCGGCGGAGCCGATGCGGGTCTGGTCGAAATCACGCCCGACGGCTACTTCATCTTTGCCCCCGGCTTTGCCCCGGATTTCGAAACTCCGGGCGATGCCGATGGCGACAACGTGTTCGAAGTCACCGTGATCATGGGCGACGGCTTTGCGACGGCGACGGTCGACGTGCGAATCCATGTAACCGACGTGCCCGAACTCGATTTTACCTCGCCCAGCCAGCTGACAATTGCGGAAAACGACAACTACGTTGTCGCCGTGACGGTGGCCGGCGATGGCCAGAACCAGGTCGGCTATTCGATCGTGGGCGGAGACGATGCCCCGCTGTTCTGGATCAACGCCTACACCGGCGATCTCTATTTTCTCTCGGCCCCGGACTTCGAATTTGCTTCCGACAGCAACAGCGACAACGTCTATCAAGTCGCGGTCGAAGCAGTTGATTCGCTTGGAAATCACGCAATCCAGCTGATTTCGGTAACGATCGCCAATCAGCCCGAAGTGCTGATCACCTCCTCGATGTACCAGAACACGATCGAAAACCAGACGGCGGTCATGCAGGTCGGGGCCTACAGTCCCGATGGCATCGAACTGACTTATTTCATCGAAGGCGGCGCGGATGCCGCGTTGTTTACCATCGATGCGCAAACCGGCCAGCTCTCGTTCGTGACAGACCCCAACTACGAGCTGCCGCTCGATGCGGACGGGAACAACACCTACCAGGTTATCGTCTACGTCGGCGCCGTCGATCATAGCGTCCTGGCCGGAATGGAATTTTCGATCACGGTCAACGATGTCGACGACCACCCGGTCTTCACGTCGTCAAGCGCCTACGTCGTTCCCGAAAACGGCACTGCAGTTGCCACGCTGAGCGCGTCGCACCCGGCCAACCAGGCCCCCTACTTCTTCCTTGGTGGTGGAGCCGATGATGCCCTCTTCACACTTGATCCCTTTACTGGCGAACTGAGCTTCAATTCCGCTCCGGACAACGAAGCGCCCGGCGATGCCGGAGCCGACAACGTCTATGATCTGGTCATTTGCGTCAGTGACGGCACCACCTTCACCTCGCAGGGGCTGACGGTGACGGTCGGCAACGTCAACGAAGCCCCGCAGATCACTTCGCCGGGCAGCATTTCGATGGCTGAAAACGCCAACGCCGTGCTGACAATCGCTTCGTCCGATCCCGAGGGAACCGCGCGCACCTACAGCATCGTCGGCGGCGCGGATGCCGCGCGCTTCACGATCAATACCAGCACCGGCGCGCTCAGCTTCATTGCTGCGCCGAATTATGAAGCGCCGACCGACGCCGGGGCCAACAATGTCTACGACGTCGTTGTGCAAGCCAGCGACGGCAGCCTGACCGACACCCAGGCGCTGGCGGTGACCGTCACCAATGTCAACGAGGCCCCGGTCATCACCTCAGGGGCGAGTGCAAGCGTCGCGGAAAACGGCACTGCCGTGCTGACGGTCAGCTCGACCGATCCCGAAGGAACCGCGCGCACCTACAGCATCGCAGGCGGTGCCGATGCGGCAAGCTTCACGATCAACGCCACAACCGGCGCGCTGAGCTTTATCGCCGCGCCGAATTATGAATCCCCGAGCGATACCGGCGGCGACAACGTCTATGACGTGGTGGTCCAGGCCAGCGACGGTAGTCTCACTGCCACGCAGGCGGTGTCGGTCACTGTCGGCAACGTCAACGAGGCACCGGTGATCACCTCGGGTGGCGGCGGAGCCAGCGCGAGCGTCTCGGTTGCCGAAAACGGAACAGCTGTAGCCATCGTCAATGCGACCGATCCGGAAGGGACCGCGCGTACCTACAGCATTGTCGGGGGCGCGGACGCCGCGCGCTTCGCGATCAATGCCACCACCGGCGCGCTCAGCTTCCTCGCCGCGCCAAACCATGAAGCGCCGAGCGATATCGGGGCCAACAACGTATACGACGTCGTTGTGCAAGCCAGCGACGGCAGCTTGGTCGATACCCAGGCGCTGGCGGTGACGGTGACCAACGTCAACGAGGCCCCGGTCATCACCAGCGGCGGCGGCGGGGCCAGTGCGGCCTACACGGTCAACGAGAACAGTCTGGCGGTCACCACGATCGGCGCTGCC
>CALCQB010000215.1 GCA_937897535.1 uncultured Novosphingobium sp.
GGACGCAGGCCGAGCAGGTGGCAGATCGCATAGGTCTGGTCGGCGCGGTTGAGGGTATAGAAGTGGAAGTCGCGAACCCCGCCCTGATAGAGCCGGCGGCACAAGTCGGCGGCCACCGCGGCGGCGATGTGCGCGCGCGGGCCGGGCAGGCGGTCGAGCCCCTCGAACAGTTGGATCATCCAGCCCGGAATCTCGGTATTCCCGCTCATTCGCCGGATTGCGGCGAAGTTGGTCACCGGCATGATCCCAGGCAGGATCGGCGCGGTGATCCCGGCGGCGAGGGCGGAATCGAGGAACCGGAAATAGGCGTCGGTCGAATAGAAGAACTGGGTGATCGCCCGGCTCGCCCCGGCGTCGAGCTTGCGCTTGAGGTTGTCGAGATCGGCCCCGGCGCTGGCCGCTTCGGGATGAACCTCGGGATAGGCGGCGACCGAAATCTCGAAGTCGTGCCGCGCTTTCAGCCCGGCGACCAGTTCGGTCGCCCCGGCATAGCCCTCTGGGTGAGGCTCATAGCGGCCCCCGGCCTCGGGCGGGGGGTCGCCGCGCAATGCGACCACATGACGGACACCGGCTTCCCAGTAACGGTCGGCGACTTCGGCGATCTCGTCCTTGCTGGCGGCGACGCAAGTCAGATGCGCGGCCGGGACCAGCGCGGTATCCTGCGCGATCCGCGCCACCGTGGCGTGGGTGCGTTCGCGGGTCGATCCGCCCGCGCCATAGGTCACCGAGACGAAGCTGGGATCGAGCGGGGCCAGTTCGACCACCGCATCCCACAGCTGTGCTTCCATCGCCTCGGTCTTGGGCGGGAAGAATTCGAAGCTGACCCGGAAGTCACCGGGGATCGTGACGAACAGCGGGCGGTCCTCGACCCCGCGCAGCAGGGAGGGCGAATTCATGATGCGATTGCCTTGGTGATGGCGGCGCGCTGGGGCGCGCTGGTGCGGGTGCCGGTCCAGATCTTGACGGTCAGCGGCTTGCCCGGCAGCGCCAGCGGCGCGGCGGCACGGAAACCGGCATCGGCCAGCAGGCCGAGCATCTGCTCGTCGGAAAAGCCCAGGCGGGCATGGGCGTGCTGGCTGCGCAGTTCCTCGCGGTCGTGCGCGGCAAAGTCGACGATCGCGATGGTCCCGCCCGGGCGGCAGACTCGCGCCGCTTCGGCCAGCGCCGGCTCGGGCTCCTGCGCGTAATGCAGCACCTGATGGAACACCACGGTTTCAAAGCTGTCTGCCGCAAACGGCAGTGCGGTGAAATCGCCCTGGACCAGATCGAGCGAACCGGCCGGCAGATCCTGCAGCCGGGTCCGGGCCAGCCGGAGCATTTCGGGGCTCTTGTCGAGCCCGGTGACCTGCGCGGCGCGCGGGCTGAGCAGCTCGGCGATCCGTCCGGTGCCGGTGCCGACATCGAGCAGCGCGCCAAGGCTGGCCCCGTCGAGCGCCCCCAGCAGCGCGGCCTCGACCGGGCCGTCGGGCGAATGGAGCCCGCGCAATTGGTCCCATTCGGCGGCATGGCGGGCGAAATAGGACTGCGCCGCGCCTTCGCGGGCCGCGCGGATCGCGGCGAGGTGGCGGCGGTCTTCGGCGCAGCGCGCGGCGAACTGGGCGTCGCCTTCCTCGGCGGTGGCCAGCAGGCGGGCAGCGGCGGCGCCAAGCGGCGGTGCGCGGTGCTCGCCGATCGCGCTGCGCAGGAACACCCAGGCCCCTTCCTTGCGCCGCTCGGCCAGGCCCGCGTCGCACAGGATCCGGATATGGCGCGAGACCCGTGGCTGGCTTTGCCCCAGCACCAGCGCCAGTTCGCCCACCGCCAGCTCCATCGCGGCGAGCAGGCGCATGATCCTCAGCCGGGTCGGGTCGGCGAGCGCGCGCAAGGTTGGTTCGATCCGCATTGGGACATCATATAAAGAAATCTTTATATCCGATCAACCGCTGATCTAGTGAATTGTCAGGGCCCACGGCTTTTGCGGGCTTGGCAGGCGAATCCAGCGCGGCTAGGCTGACGTCATAGCGGCTGTCCTGCCGCAGGGCCGCGCAGTTTGAAAGGTCGATTCGATGAAGAAGCTTTCAGTCCTGGCATTCGCCGGCACTGCTGCCCTGCTGCTCGCCGCTTGCGGACAGTCGGAAAGCGCCAAGGAAGAAGGCCAGGCCGACAATGTCGAGATGCCGGCCGAAGAAGCGGTTGGCGATATCGATGCAACCCCGGTGGCCGATGCCTCGGCCGCAGCCGGTGCTGAAGCCGCGACCAGCAGCGCCCCCGCCAAGCAATAATTTCGTCGCTTCGGTGAAAGGCGGGCGGCGGCTGTGGCTCGCTCGCCCGTCTTTTCCTTTGCCGCCGGTGCGCTATGGTGCCCCAATGCGCCGGATGATCGCCCTTTCGCTCGTGCTGACTCTGGCCGCTTGCGGGGATGATAACCGCACGGCCGGCGGCGTGACCAAGGCCGAAGCCGAAGCGCTCGACAAGGCAGCCGCCCGGCTCGATTCTGCCCGCCCGCCGGTGCCGACCGAACAACCGGCCCCCTCGCCCGCGCCGAGCGGTTGATTTTGTCGCGCGGCTTCGTAAGGGTCGCTTAAGCGATCGATTAAACCGGGAGGATTCGCGCCATCATGGGTATGCTTGAAGGCAAGGTAGTCGCCGTTACCGGGGCCGGACGCGGGGTCGGGCGGGAAATCGCGCTGCTGTGCGCGGCGCACGGCGCGGCGGTAGTGGTCAACGATCCCGGGGTCGGCGGCGGCGGCGAGGGTGGCGATGCGGGGCCAGCGCAGCAAACTGCCGACGATATCGTTGCGGCCGGCGGCAAGGCCCACGCCAATCTTGCCTCGGTCGCCGATCCGCTGGGTGCGGCCTCGATCATCGAAGATGCGGTGCAGCGGTTCGGACGGATCGACGCGGTGGTCAACAACGCCGGGATCCTGCGCGACGCGATCTGGCACAAGATGAGCTTCGAGGACTGGCGCGCGGTGATCGACGTGCATCTGAACGGCGCGTTCCACGTCTCGAAGGCCGCCACGCCATATTTTCGCGAGCAGCAATCGGGCAGCTTCATCCACTTCACCAGCACCTCCGGCCTGATCGGCAACGTGGGGCAGGCCAATTACAGCGCGGCCAAGCTCGGCATCGTCGGGCTGTCGCAGTCGATCGCGCTCGACATGGCCCGCGCCGGGGTCCGTTCGAACTGCATCGCCCCGTTCGCGTGGAGCCGGATGACCGCCTCGATCCCCGCTGAAACACCCGAGGCGCAGCAACGGGTCGAGCGGCTCAAGACGATGAGCGCCGACAAGATCGCCCCGCTGGTGGTCTATCTTGCTTCCGATGCCAGCCAGGACGTGACCAACCAGATCTTCTCGGTCCGCAAGAACGAAATCACGCTCTACAACAAGCCGCGCCCGGTCCGCTCGATGACCAAGGTCGAAGGCTGGACCCCCGAAGCGATCGCGGCTGAGCTGATTCCGGCGTTCAAGCCGAGCATGGCGCGCGGCGACGAGGTTTCTGCGCACGTCTTCCCTTACGATCCCATCTGAGGCGCAATCCATGGACCAGGATATCTTCGACCAGTTCATCGAACAGCTTGAACGCTACGTCCGCGAGCGGCTGATCCCGGCCGAAAAGGACGTGATCGAGCAGGACCGGATCCCGGACGACATCCTGAACGAAATGCGCGAGATGGGGCTGTTCGGGCTGACCATCCCCGAAGCATACGGCGGCGCGGGGATGAACATCGCGGAGTATGCCCGGACCATCAACGTGCTGTCCTATGCCATGCCGGCCTTCCGCTCGATCATCTCGATCAATATCGGGATGGTCTGCTCGGCGCTCAAGAACGGCGGGACCGAGGCGCAGAAGGCTGAATGGCTGCCGCGCCTCGCCGCGGGTGAGATCGCCTGTTTCGGCCTGACCGAGCCAGGCTCGGGCTCGGATTCGGCGGGAATGCAGACGACTGCGGTGCGCAGCGGCAACGGCTGGGTACTCAACGGGACCAAGCGCTACATCACCAATTCGCCGTTCGCAAAGCTGGCCCTGATCATGGCCCGGACCACCAAGCAAAGCCTGCCCAAGAACGCGCACGTTTCGGCCTTTCTGGTGCCGACCGACACGCCGGGCGTCAGCATCGGTTCGTCCGACAAGAAGATGGGCCAGTCAGGCAGCCACATCGCCGACGTCATCCTCGAGGATGTGGTGCTTCCCGCCGATGCCCTGCTCGGGACCGAGGAAGGCAAGGGCTTCGGCTTTGCGATGCAGAGCCTCGACAATGGCCGGATTTCGGTCGGCGCGATGGCCACCGCGATGGCTCGCCGCGCGCTCGATTCGGCGCTGCGCTATGCCAACGAACGCAAGGCCTTTGGCGAGCCGATCGCCAACTTCCAGCTGATCCAGCAAATGTTGGCCGACAGCGAGATCGAGATCTATGCGGCCGAGTGCATGATGGCGGACGTTACCGCCCGGGCCGACGCCGGCGAAAACGTCCTGCGCAAGGCCGCCGCGTTCAAGGTCTTCGCCAGCGAGATGTGCGGCCGGGTGGTCGACCGGGTGGTGCAGATCTATGGCGGGGCGGGCTACCTCGCCGAATACGACGCCGAACGCTTCTTCCGCGATGCCCGGGTGCTGCGGATCTACGAAGGGACCACGCAGATTCTCCAGCTGCAGATCGCCAAGCACATGCTGCGCGAATGGGCGAGCGCCCAGTAGATGTACGACATTCTATCCGGCCTGAAGATCGTCGAGGTTTCCTCGTTCGTCGCCTCGCCGACCGCCGGGCTCTATTGCGCGCAGTTCGGCGCGGAGGTGGTGCGGGTTGATCACAAGGCCGGCGGGCTCGACTACGACCGCTACATGATGACCCGCGAGGGCCGTTCGCTCTCGTGGGAGAACCTCAACCGCGCCAAGAAGTCGGTCGCGCTCGACCTGCAATCGGACGAGGGTCGCGAGCTGCTGGCCGAGCTGGTCCGCGCGACCGGGCAGCTGATCACCAACCTGCCGGTGAACAGCTTCCTCAGCCATGACAAATTGGCCGCAGGTCGGCCCGATCTGGCTTCGGTACGGATCATGGGCTGGCACGACGGGCGCCAGGCGATGGACTTCACCGTCAACGCGGCTTCGGGCTATCCGCTGATGACCGGGCCCGAGGAATGGGACCCGGCGACCGCGCCGCCGGTCAACCAAGTCCTGCCCGCCTGGGATTTCATCACCGGGGCCTATTGCGCCTTTGCCCTGCTCGCGGGCCTGCGGCACCGTGATGCGACCGGGCAAGGGATCGAGATGCGGGTTCCCTTGGGCGATGTCGCGATCGGGACCATGGCCAACGCCGGGGCAATGGCCGAAATGCTCTATCGCGGCGGCGATCGCGAGCGGCTCGGCAATGCGATCTGGGGCGCGTTCGGGCGAGACTTCTTCAGCCGCGACGGCAAGCGGTTCATGGTCGCGGCCTTGACCCCGAAACAATGGAAGGCGACCGTCGAGGCCTTCGGGCTGGTCGCTGAGGTCGGCGCGCTCGAAGCCCGGCTTGGCGTCAGCTTCCTGGCCAGCGACCATCAGCGCTTCGTCCACCGGCACCAATTGTTCGACCTGTTCCAGCACGCTGCCGAGCAATTCGACTACGCCGAACTCGCTGCGCGGCTGACCCGGGCCGGGGCAACCTTCGAACGCTATCGCACGATGTTCGAAGCCGCGAACGATCCCGAACTGGTCGCGGACAATCCGCTGTTCGGACCCTCGCCCGCCAACCCCAGCGGGTTTTCCTATCCCGCAACCCGCTCGTTCGCCAATCTGCCCGGTGAACCGGTCGGCGATCCCAAACCAGCGCCATACCTGGGCGAGCATAGCGAAGAAGTGCTGGCCGACCGCCTCGGGCTGTCATCCGGCCAGATCGCTGCGCTGATCGACCGGGGCGTGGTTGCAACCTCAGACAAGGATACGAAATGACCTTACGTCGCGCCGCTATCGTCGCTCCGATCCGCACCGCTGTCGGCAAGTTCGGCGGCAGCCTGGCTCCGCTGACTGCGGGCCAGCTGGGCGCGGTGATCCTCAAGGCCCTGATCGAGCGCACCAAGATCGATCCGTCGCGGGTCGACGATGTGATCTTTGCGCAAGGCTATGGCAACGGCGAGGCGCCGTGCATTTCGCACTGGTCGTGGCTGCTCGCGGGGCTGCCCGAGGAAGTGCCGGGCTATCAGCTTGACCGGCGCTGCGGATCGGGCCTCCAGGCGATCGTCAACGCGGCGATGATGGTCCAGACCGGGGTGTCGGACGTGGTGGTCGCGGGCGGGTGCGAAAGCATGTCCAACGTCGAACACTACAGCACCGACATCCGCAAGGGCGTGCGGGCCGGAAACCTGACCCTGCATGACCGGTTGACCCGGGGACGGGTGATGAGCCAGCCGATCGAGCGCTATGGCGTAATTTCGGGGATGATCGAAACCGCCGAGAACCTCGCCAAGGATTGGAACATCAGCCGCGAGGCCTGCGATGCCTATGCCGC
>CALCQB010000216.1 GCA_937897535.1 uncultured Novosphingobium sp.
GTGTGACTGGAGTTCAGACGTGTGCTCTTCCGATCTCTTTGGCAACCAACAAATGGTCAGGAATAAAAAAGTCTTTGATCAAACGAGGGGGTATAGCACCCCCACAAGGTTTTGTGCGTCCTTGGCGATCAAGCAGCAACACATTCCAGCCTTTGCTCGCCAAATCGTCTGCGGCGGTTGCACCGGAGGGACCACCACCGATCACGATCACGTCAAACTCGTCCATCCACCCGACTCCGCTATTTGCGGACGGGTTAATCGCTCGCTTAAACTGGTGCAATCCTATTCGGCGGGGGCCGGTTCGCGGCTGGCCAGCCAGCGTTCGCGGATCAGGTCGGAGGTGTCGCGGCTGCCATCGTGCGTCCAGCCCGGCGGCCGCCAGACATAGCCCAGCTTGGCCCCCCACGGCGCGGCCCAGACATCGCGCAGGATGCCGATCCATTCGTGGAACGCCACCCACAACAGGTTGAAACTGCCGAGCTGTTTGACGATCCCGTAATTGGGCCGGTGCTCGTCCAGCTCGGGCTGGAAGGTCCCGAACAGGCGGTCCCAGACGATGAACACCCCGGCATAGTTGCGATCGAGGTATAGCGGGTTGATCGCGTGGTGGACCCGGTGGTGGCTGGGGGTGTTCATCACCGCCTCGAACCAGCGCGGGCATTTGTTGATCGCTTCGGTGTGGAACCAGAACTGGTAGATCAGGTTGAGCCCCGCGCAGAACAGGATCATCGCCGGGGGAAACCCGATCAGCAGCAGCGGCAGGCGGAACACGAACCCCAGGGCAATCGTCCCGGTCCAGGTCTGGCGCAGCGCGGTCGACAGGTTGTAGTGCTGGCTCGAGTGGTGGTTGACGTGGCTCGCCCAGAACCAGCGCACCCGGTGCGCGGTGCGGTGGAACCAGTAGTAGGCCAGATCGTCGAGCACGAAACACAGGCCCCAGGCCCACCAGACCCAGCCGATCTCGAACAGCCGGTACTGGTAGAGCGCGGCGAATACCACCGCCAGCGCCCCGGCCGCGGCCAGCCCGGCGACGGTGCTGCCCAGGCCCATCGCGAGCGAGATCAGCGTATCACGCGGCTCATAGCTGTCGGGCGACTTGCGCCAGGCCCAGATCATCTCGATCACGACCAGCAGGACAAAGCCGGGCACGGCGTAATCGACCGGGTTGAAGCCTGGTGGCATCGTCAGCTTCCCAGCCGGCGCAGGCTGCTGGCCCAGATCTGGGCTTGCTCGCCAAGGTCGAGCGTGACGCGGCCAAAGGTCTTTTCGCCGCTGCCGATGGTCAGGAAATTGTGGTCGAGCCGGGCATCGGCATGGTTGTCGAGCATCCGCGCGGCAAAATGCGCACCGTGCCGCCGCAGCAGCATCACCCGGCCCTGGCGATCGCGCAGCAGGGCCCCGATCCCGGCGCGGTCGAGCGCCAGGTCGGCCGGTTCGAACCCGGCCACGGCCGCCCGCGCGAGGTCCCGGGCCTGGGCCGCGTCGCGAATTCGCACGTCGTCCCCCAGCCGCAACCGGGCCGCCAGCCACGCCAGCAGCAGGATCGCCAGCAGCGACCCGCCGAACTGGGCCAGCTGCGCAATCATGCCTTGCGGGCGGCGAGCATGTCGAGCATCGCCCGGATCGGGGTGAGGTCGTAACCGGCTTCCGCGGCGGCGGCGGAAAGGTCATCCGGATTGCGGCCTTCGCTCGCCTGGGCCAGCGCCCACAGCAGGGTCGAGCGGGTGCCCGAGCGGCAATAGGCCAACACCGGCTGGTCGGTTCCGCTCAGCTCGGCGACCATCGCGGTCACCTGACCCTCAGAGAAACCGGCGTGAGTTACCGGGATTGCGACATAATCGATCCCGGCCGCGCGGGCCGCAGCCTCGATCGCGCTGCCCGGGGTCTGATCGTCGCTCTCGCCCTCGGGACGGTTGTTGATGATCAGGCCGATTCCCATCGCCCGCGCCTCGTCAACCTCGGCGAGGCCGATTTGCGGGCTGGCGAACAGGCGGTCGGTCAGTTTGCGGAACATCGGCGAATTCTCCTTGTCCCCGCTCTGCCAATCACGGCCCGCGCTGGCAAGCATGGTGCGGCGCTGCGCAGCAATGATTCGTGGCCGGGGCTGTGGACGAAGGATTGTTTCGTGCAGAAATGCCACACTGCCAGGCCGGATGGGCCAAATTTCAGCCGCAATTCATGAATCCGTTCGCCAATCCGAATCAATTCGTCTATGTGGAAAGATGCAGAGGAGGGGCCTTGCGGCGCTTTGCCCTGTCGCCGGGTGCGTTTCGTCCGCGCCACCGAGGCGCGTTTCGTTGGGCGATGTGAAGGTTCGATCGGGTTTATGGGTTTTGATAGAGGGCGCCGCGGACGCGGGCGCGACAAGCGGGACGGTTTCGGAGAAGACAATTTCGATCCCTTCGCCGGTAGCGGCGGCGGTGATCGCTTTGGCGGCGGTGGCGACCGGTTCGGTGGCGGCGATCGCGGCGGCTTCGGCGGCGGCGGTCAGCGTAGCGGCGGTTACAGCGGCGGTGGCGGTGGCGGCTTCGGCGGCGGCGGTCCTCGTGGCGGCGGCGG
>CALCQB010000217.1 GCA_937897535.1 uncultured Novosphingobium sp.
CGTGACCTTGCCCGCGGTACTCCGGTGAACATCGGTGAAGCGGTGGGCGTTATCGCTGCCCAGTCGATCGGTGAACCCGGCACCCAGCTGACCATGCGTACCTTCCACATCGGCGGCGCGGCGCAGGTCAACGAAACCTCGCACCTCGAATCGATCTGCGACGGTACGGTCAAGTATCGCGACATCCCGACCATCACCGACAAGCGCGGCCGGCGCCTGTCGCTCGCCCGCAACGGCGAGATCGTGGTGATGGACACCGAAGGGCGTGAACGCGCGATCCACCGCGTGCCCTATGGTACTCACCTGCTCCACGAAGACGGCGCGATCATCGCCGAGGGCGACCGCCTGGCCGAATGGGATCCGTTCACCCTGCCGGTGATCACCGAAAAGCCGGGGATCGTGAAGTACCAGGACCTGATCGACGGCAAGACCCTGACCGAGCAGACCGACGATGCCACCGGCATGACCAGCCGCGTGGTGACCGAGAACCGCTCGGCCAGCCGCTCGAAGAAGGAAGACCTGCGTCCGCGCCTGACCCTGCTCGACGATGCGTCGGGTGAGGCAGCGCGCTACATGATGGCGCCGGGCACCACCCTGTCGGTCGAAGACGGCCAGGCGGTTGAAGCGGGCGACATCCTCGCCCGGGCCAGCCGCGAAGCCGCCAAGACCCGCGACATCACCGGCGGTCTGCCGCGCGTTGCCGAACTGTTCGAAGCCCGCAAGCCGAAGGACAATTCGATCATCGCCAAGGTTTCCGGCCGGATCGAGTTCGTCCGCGACTACAAGGCCAAGCGCAAGATCGCGATCATCCCGGAAGAGGGTGAACCGATCGAGTATCTGATCCCGAAGAGCCGCGTGATCGACGTCCAGGAAGGCGACTGGGTCAAGAAGGGCGACAACCTGATCTCGGGCTCGCCCGATCCGCACGACATCCTGGAAGTTCTGGGGGTTGAGGCGCTGGCCGAATACCTCGTCGCGGAAATCCAGGAAGTGTACCGTTTGCAGGGCGTGAAGATCAACGACAAGCACATCGAGGTGATCGTTCGCCAGATGCTGCAGAAGGTTGAGATCACCGACGGCGGCGACACCACTTTGCTTGCAGCCGAACAGATCGACCGCGAGGAAATGGACGAGTACAATGCCAAGCTTGCGCCTGGGCAGAAGTTTGCCGAAGGCAAGCCGATCCTGCTGGGCATCACCAAGGCGAGCCTGCAGACCCGTTCGTTCATCTCGGCCGCTTCGTTCCAGGAAACCACCCGGGTGCTCACCCAGGCGGCGGTCGAGGGCAAGAAGGACTCGCTGATCGGGCTCAAGGAGAACGTGATCGTCGGCCGTCTGATCCCGGCCGGGACCGGTGCGGGCATGAACCGCCTGCGGGTTGCCGCGAGCAGCCGCGATGCCGCGCTGCGGGCAAGCTACCGCGCGATCCAGGAAAGCCTGATCGCGCCTGCCAGCGCCGCGGAAGAGCATGCCGCCGAACTGGCCCAGGGCCCGGAAGCGGCGATCGGCGACGATCCGCTGGCGGCAGTCGAGGGTGAAACCCACGGCCTCGACGCCGATGCCGGTGAATACCTCAACGCCGAAGCAGCCGACGGCGAAGAATAAGCTTCACCGTCCGCATGGACAAAGAAACAGCCCCGCCGGAGCGATCCGGCGGGGCTTTTCGTTGCGCGCCTTACAATTGGCCACGCCTGACCCCATCTTGGATGGACGCTTTGGCGCTACGCCGCGCCCCGCTCCTTCCTAAGGACAATTCCCATGGCCAAATCGCAAAAGAAATCGAACCGCGAAGTGCGCAAGCCCAAGGCCGAGAAGGTCAAGACCAACGTCTCCAACCCGAGCGACAAGCCCGGCGTGGTCCGCGGGCTCGACAACATGAAGAACAAGTAGGCGCGGTCAGGCGTAGGCCTGCCGCTCCAGCGCCGCGAAGCATGCCAGCGCCCCGGGATCGCCGAACGGCGAAAGCTGGCTCATGAACACCCCGCCCAGCCCGGCCGCCGGGTCGATCCAGTAGTACGAGTTGAAGATCCCGGCCCAGGCAAGGCTGCCGGGCGATCGACCGTTGGGGCCTTGCTCGGGATTGATCAGGAAGCCGAGGCCCCAGCCGGTGTGCTGGTCGGGGAAGGTGTCGTAAGGCGCGGCGAGGTGCGGCATCGCGGTGCCCATCGCCCCAGCGCGGATCGGGCCAACCTGGTTGCGGGCCATTTCCGTTACCGTTTCAGCCTGCAGCACGCGGTTCCCGTCAAGCTCCCCGCCGCGCAGGATCGCGCGGACGAACCGGGCATAGTCGGGCGCGGTCCCGATCAGCCCGCCCCCGGCGTTGTGATACTCGCCCCCGCCAAGGAACATCGGCTGGACCTTGAGCGCCCCGCTTTCATCCCGGACATGCACTTGCGCGGCACCGGCGGGCAGCGCGTCGTGAAACCCGGTCCCGGTCATCCCCAGCGGCGCGAAGACATGCTCGGCCATGTAGTCACCCAGCGTGCCGCCGGTCACCGCTTCGACCGCCAGGCCAGCCCAGTCGATCGCCACCGAATATTCCCAGCGATCGCCCGGATCGAACAGCAGGGGCGTCCGGATCCCCGCGATCGAGCCGGGCACGGGCATCCCCACGGCAGCGAAATATTGCAGAAGCTCGGGATGGATGAAGAAATAGCCGTAACCGGCGGTGTGAGTCAGCAGGTGCCGCAGCGTGATCGGCCGCGCGGCCGGGCGGGTCTGCGGCTGGCCTTTGCCGTCGAACCCGGTCAGCACCTGGGGATCGGCCAGTTCCGGCAGAACAGCGCCGATCGGCGCATCGAGCGCAAGCCGCCCGGCTTCGACCTGCTGCATCGCCGCCACGCTCGCCAGCGCCTTGGTCATCGAGGCGATCTGGAACGGGGTGTCCTCGGCCACCGGCCTCTGGCTGTCGACATCGGTTACACCGAGCGCCTGCGAAAACCGCACCCCGTCACGGTCGACGATCATCCCGACCGCGCTGGGCAGGTTGGCGCTGGCAAAGGCCGCTTCAAACATCACTTTCTCCCGATTGTTGCCATTGGCTAACCGCTGCGCAGCGCTTAGGAAAGCCCCATGGTCGATACCCTCTCCATTACCCTCGCCCAGCTCAACCAGTCGGTTGGCAATATCGCCGGCAATGCCGCCGCCATGCTCGCCGCGCGCGCGCGGGCCGGGGGGGTGGACCTGATCGTGTTCCCCGAAATGCAGCTGATCGGCTATCCGCCCGAGGATCTGGTGCTCAAGCCCGCGCTGATCGAACGTGCTGCGGCCGAGCTGGAGGTGCTCGCGGCGGCAACGGCGGATGGCGGCCCGGCGATGCTGGTCGGCTCGGTCTTCGTGGTCGACGGGGCGCTTCATAACGGGGTCGCGCTGCTCGATCAGGGCAAGGTCGCGGCGGTCCGGCTCAAGCATGAGCTGCCCAATTACGGCACCTTTGACGAGATGCGGCTGTTCCAGCCCGGCCCGCTGCCCGAACCGGTGGTGTTCAAGGGGGTGATGATCGGGTTGCCGATCTGCGAGGACGTCTGGCATCCCGACGTTTGCCGCCACCTTGCCGAATTCGGCGCCGAGCTGTTCATTTGCGTCAACGGCAGCCCTTACGAAATCGACAAGGACACGTTGCGGATCGACGGCGTGGCGCGGCGCCGCGCGGCCGATACCGGCTTGCCGCTGGCCTATCTCAACCGGGTCGGCGGACAGGACGAACTGGTGTTCGACGGGGCCAGCTTTGTGGTCAACGGCGACGGCTCGGTCCCGGTCCAGATGCAGGACTGGGAAGAGCACGAGGTCACCACCCGCTGGACCCGCACCGCGACCGGCTGGCGCTGCGATGCTGGCGAGGTCGCACCGCTGTCCGACCATCCCGAGGACATCTACTGCGCGATGGTACTGGCGCTGCGCGATTACGTGGATCGCAACCGCTTCCCCGGCGTGGTCCTCGGCCTGTCGGGCGGGATCGATTCGGCGATCTGCGCGGCGATCGCCGCCGACGCGCTGGGTCCGGAGCGGGTCTGGTGCGTGATGCTGCCGAGCCGGTTCACCAGCCAGCTCAGCCTCGATCTGGCCACCGAATGCGCGCGGATGATCGGGTGCCGCTATGACACCATCCCGATCGCCCCGGCGGTCGATGCCTTCGACACGATGCTCGAGGGTACTTTCGCCGACGTGGATGTCGATATCACCGAAGAGAACGTCCAGTCGCGGATCCGCGGCGTCACGTTGATGGCGCTGTCCAACAAGTTCGGACCGATGCTGCTGACCACCGGCAACAAGAGCGAGATGAGCGTCGGTTACGCCACGATCTATGGCGACATGGCCGGCGGCTACAACCCGCTGAAAGACGCCTACAAGCTGACCGTCTTCGCGATCAGCGCCTGGCGCAACAAGCACAAGCCCAGGATCGGCCTTGGCCCCGACGGCCCGGTGATGCCCGAAGGGATCATCACCCGCCCGCCCAGCGCCGAACTGCGCCCCGACCAGAAGGACGAGGATTCGCTGCCGCCCTACAAGGTGCTCGACGGGATCCTGCTCGGGCTGGTCGAGCATGAGAAGAGCGTCGATCAGCTGGTCGCCGACGGGTTTGACCGCGACACCGTGATCCGGATCGAGCGCCTGCTCTATCTGGCCGAATACAAGCGGCGACAGGCCCCGCCGGGAGTCAAGCTCGGCACCCGTAACTTCGGCCGCGACCGGCGCTATCCGATCACCAACGCGTTCCGGAGCGCGTGACAGCGCTGGCGGCGGAGGCTATCGGCTCGGGCATGACCGTCACCACCCGTTTCGCCCCTTCCCCCACCGGCACGCTGCATGTCGGCAATGTCCGCGCGGCGCTGCACAACTGGCTGCTTGCCCGGCAAGCTGGCGGCCGGTTCCTGCTGCGGATCGACGACACCGATCTGGAACGCAGCCGCGAGGACTATGTCGAGGCGATCAAGGCCGACCTAGCCTGGCTGGGGCTGCACTGGGACGGCGAGGAGCGGCAATCGGCCCGGTTCGCGCTGTACGAAGCCGAGTTCCACAAGTTGGTCGCCGCGGGCCGGGTCTATCGCTGCTATGAAACCGCGCAGGAGTTGGAGCTCAAGCGCAAGGTCCTGCTCGGGCGGGGCCTGCCACCGATCTATGACCGCGCCGCGCTGGACCTGAGCGAAGCCGATCACGCCGCCCGCGCAGCGGCGGGCGAGACCCCGCACTGGCGCTTCCTGCTGAACCGCGACGCGCAGATCGAATGGAACGACGGCATTCGCGGGGTCCAGAAGTTCGACCCCGCCAAAATGAGCGACCCGGTGATCCGCCGCGCCGACGGATCGTGGCTGTACCTGCTGCCGAGCGTGATCGACGATATCGCGATGGGGATCACCGACGTGCTGCGCGGCGAGGATCACGTCTCCAACACCGCCAGCCAGGTCCAGATGTTCGAGGCGCTGGGGGCCCGGTGCCCGCGCTTCGCGCATGAGGCGCTGCTGGTCGGGACCGAAGGCAAGCTCTCGAAGCGGCTTGGCTCGCTCGGGCTGGGCGCACTGCGCGAGGAGGGGATCGAGCCCGAGGCGCTGATCGCCCTGCTCGCCCGGCTCGGCACCTCGGACCCGGTCGATCCGGCGCTGGATGCCGAGGCGCTGGCCGCCAGCTTCACCCTCGCCCACTTCGGCCGCGCCCCGGCCCGGTTCGACGAGGCCGAACTGCACCGGATCAACGCCGCGGTGGTTCACCGCCTGCCCTTTGCCCGCGTCGCGCACCTGCTGCCCGCAGGTATGGGCGAAGACGCATGGGCGGCGATCCGTCCGAACCTCGAACATATCGGCGAGGCCGCCGCATGGTGGCAGGTGGTGACCGGGCCGATATCGCCGCCCGCCCAGTCGGACGAAGACAAGGCCTATCTGGCCCAGGCCGCGACCGTGCTGGCAGATACCGGAGCCGACTGGGCTGCGCTGACCGGCGCGCTCAAGGAGCGGACCGGACGCAAGGGCAAGGGGCTGTTCCTGCCGCTGCGCCAGGCCTTGACCGGGATCGACCACGGCCCCGACATGGCCGCGCTGCTGCCGCTGATCGGACGCGAGGCGGCGCTGGCCCGGCTGGCTGCGGCGGGAGACGCCAACCCGTCCGATTGACATCGCTTGAACGCACCCTATCTCGTTCAAATCACGAAGAAACGAGCAGGGTGGCGGGCGATGTGGGACGATATCAGATCGGTCTATGCAAACGGCTTGCGCGCGGCCTGGCTGTTCCCGCTGTTGTTTCTGATCCCCGCGATCGTCGAATTCGCCCAGCACGTGGTCGAGCTGAATGGCGGCATGTATCACAGCGTGGCAGCGGCGAAGGCGGCGGCGGACGATCCCGGACGGATGCTGTCGGGCTTTGCGAAAACGCTTGCCCTCGGCCTGCCCGGTTACTGGTTCGTCCGCTTTCTGGCCTTCGCGGACACGGCGAAGGCGGCTCGGATCGAACGCCCGGCTTTCGGGCTGTGGCTGATCCTGTTCGCGTTCAACGCCACATTGCTTGCGTACCAGCTGTTCGGCCCGCCCCTCGGTTCGCTGATGGGACTGACGGGAGCGGCGGGCCATTGGTTTGGCCCTGTGCTTAACGGTGCCTGGGCGCTGGCCGGGATCTATCTGACGGCGTGGTTCATCGCCTGGCCGCTCGGCAACCGCGCCATTGGCCCTGTGCAATCAGTGAAGGTGATGACCGGATCGTTCTGGCGGACCCTGGGCTACGTGGTCGCCTGCATCCTGCCGCTGATGGCGCTGCATTATGGCCTGGGCTTTCTCGCCATCGCCGTGACGCCGGACTGGCTCGACTGGCCGGTGCTGGCGCTCGACGCGCTGATCGTATCCTGGCTGGCCTGCACCATGGCCGGGTCAGGCTATGTCGCCGCGCGCCATGCGGCGCTACGGCACGGGGTCTCGCTGCAGGCCTGATCAGCCCCGCGTGCAGTACAGATAGCTCTGCCGCCGCGAATAGAGCGCGTCGTCGGGCGCGTGCATCCCGGCCTTGTCGACCACTTGCACCCGGTAACCCAGACCTGCGATCCAGCCAATCAGATCGCGCGGATCGTCGCCCGCCGCGTGGAGAAATTCCGGCGTGAATTCGAACACCAGATCGGGCGCTTCGGCGCGGGCCAGCAGACCTTCGGCCCCGCGTAGCGCCTTGGCTTCCCAGCCTTCGATGTCGAGCTTAACCAACCGCAGCGGCACCCCGGCCAGCACCTGATCGAGCCGGACCAGCCGCACGGTATCATCGCCGGCATTCGCCAGTTCGACCCCGTCGGCCCCGGCATTGCCGGCCTCGCGCGGGGCGATCCGGGCGAGGCCTTCGCTTTCGCCCACCGCCAGCCAGTGCGCGGTGACGTTGCCGCAGGCATTGAGCGCGAGGTTGTCCTGCAGCAGGCCATGGGTCGCGTGGTTGGCTTCGAAGCTGTGAACCGCGCCCCCTGTACCGACCAGCCGCGCGGCGAGCAGGCTGAACCAGCCGATGTTCGCGCCGACATCGGCTACGCCATCACCCGGCCGCAGGATCTGCGCGAACAGTGCGGTTTCCAGCGGCTCCCACTCGCCCTGGCAATAGATCGAACGGTCGACCAGCTGACCAAGGTCGAGGCTCATCGCGAAACCGTGGCGGGTGGAAACGGTGCGGCGCTGGCGCGGCAGTACTCCGCCCTCCAATACCCGGCTGGCGAGCGAGCCGATCCGCCAGCGCCCGCGCTCGAATGGGGCGGCGCGGCAGGTGGCGGCGAGGGTCGAGGCGATCAGCTGGCGGGCGGTCATGCTGCCCACCTAGCACGCGACCGGTTAAGCGATTGCGCAGATCGGGCGGCGTTTCATCGGGGCACAGCCCGCCCGGCAAACCTAAAATTTCGTGCCGGCCGCCAAAACAGCATTTACATTGCAGTGCAGCATGGCTAGGGGCGCGTTCCATGTCCAACCGGCCAGCCATTACCATTACCACCAAACCGACCGCTGTCGCGGGAACGGTTGTGGCGGTGCTCGGCTAAGGCACCCGGACAACCCGCCCCGCACGAGCAGGCGGGGCCCCCTTTCCAGGACCAGCGAACCCGCCCTGCTCTCCAAAATCGAAGGAGTAGCATCATGGTTCATCGTTTCGCCCCCGGGCAGCAACTCAATGTCGGCGTGGTCGGCGCGACCGGCGTGGTCGGATCGGCCATGCTGGCGATCCTGAAGGAACGGAACTTTCCGATCGGCAAGCTGCGGCTGTTCGCCTCGGCCCGCTCGGCCGGCAAGGTGCTCGACGGGGTGACGATCGAGGATGCCGCGACGGCCGATTTTGCCGGACTCGACGTGGTGCTGTTCAGCGCCGGTGGTTCGACCTCGAAGGCGCTCGCCCCCAAGGCCGCCGCTGCCGGGGCGGTGGTGATCGACAACAGCTCGGCCTGGCGTTCGGACCCGCAGGTTCCGCTGGTGGTCGCCGAGGTCAACGCCGATGCCATGGCCAATCTGCCCCGCGGGATCGTCGCCAACCCCAACTGCACCACCATGGCGGCAATGCCGGTGCTCAAGCCGCTGCACGACGAGGCCGGGCTCAAGCGGCTGGTGGTTTCGACCTATCAGGCGGTCTCGGGCGGCGGGCAGGAAGGGATCGACGTACTCGCCCGGCAGCTCGATCATGTTGGCGACAAGGCCCGCGAACTGGCCGCTGGCGGGCATGATCACCTGCTGCCCGCCGCCGAAAAGTGGGCGGTGCCGATCGCCCATAACGTGGTCCCGCTCAACTATGTGCTGGGCGAGGACGGCTATACTGAGGAGGAACTCAAGCTGCGCGACGAGAGTCGCAAGATCCTCGGCATCCCCGATCTGCCGGTTTCGGGCACCTGCGTGCGGGTCCCGGTGTTCACCGGCCATGCGCTGTCGATCAATGCCGAATTCGAACGCCCGATCAGCGCCGCGCGCGCGCTGGAACTGCTCGGGCAAGCCCCCGGCGTGGTGGTGACCGAGGTCCCCAATCCGCTCGATGCGACCGGCCAGGACCCGGTGTTCGTCGGCCGGGTCCGCCCTGATCCGACAGTCGCGCATGGCCTCGCGCTGTTCGTGGTCGGCGACAACCTGCGCAAGGGCGCGGCGCTCAACGCGGTGCAGATCGCCGAGGCGTTGATCGGCTGAGCCGAGTCGCGGGAACGAAACAATGCCCGGCTAGTTCTTCCGGCATGACACGCAAAGCCATGCTGGGCCTGCCGGGCTACGCCGCCGCAATTGGTGTGGTGCTGCTGATTGCGATCGCAGGGGTGTGGACGACAGCCTACTACCGGCCGATCGGAATCATTCTGTTGATGGCCTGCGCAGTCGCGCTGGCGGGACTGGGGCATCGCTGGCACCGCCAGGCCCAGCGCCAGCGCCGCCGCGCGGCCTCGGAAGAGCAGATTCAGATCTAGCGCTGGTCGCTCAAGCCGCCGCCACCGCGACACTCTCGTCCTCCGCCGCTTCGAGCAGCTTCTTCTCGACCGACTTGAGCCGCTGGACCGATTCGACCTTCTCGCCCAGCAGATCGGTGACGTAGAAGGTATCGACCGCCCGTTCGCCATAAGTGGCGATGTGGGCGGAATGGACCATCAGCTTGGCTTCGAACAGCGCCCGGGCAAGCCGGTTGAGCAGCGCCGGACGATCGCGGGCGTTGACCTCGATCACGGTGAACCGGTTCGAGGCGGCGCTGTCGAATTCGACCTGCGGACGGACATCGAAGGCATCGGCCCGCGGACGGGCCAGTGGGCGGGCGGCGAGCTGGTTGACCAGCTTGATCCGGCCGCCGAGGGCATCGGCAATCATCGTCTTGATCCGGGCGAGCTGGCTGGATTCGGAAAACGGCCGGCCGAGCGGATCCTGGACCAGGAAATTGTCGACCGCCATGCCGTTGCGGGCGGTGTGGATCCGGGCGTCGATGATGTTCCCGCCGGCCAGGTGAATCCCGCCCGCGATCCGGTAGAACAGCCCCGGATGGTCGGCCGCGATCACCGTGACCAGCGTGGCTCCGCGCGCCGCGTAGTATTCGGTACTGACGTCGAGCGCCTTGCCCTTGGCCGCATCGAGCTGGAGCAAGTTGCTGGCGATCACGTCGTCGGGTTCGGCGATCCAGTAGGCGTCGTTGAATTGCTTGGCGTACTTGTCGACCAGCTTGCCCTCGGTGCCCAGCCGCTCGGCCACGACCCCGCGTTTGGCCGCGATCCGCTCGGCCCGGCCGTGCTGGACATGGCCCAGCCGCAGCCGCTGTTCGGCCGCTTCGTAAAGCTCGTGAATCAGCTGGCGCTTCCAGCTGTTCCACACCCCCGGGCCGACCGCGCGGATATCGACGATGGTCAGCATCGCCAGCAGCCGCAAGCGCTCGACCGACTGGACCTGCGCGACGAAGTCGGTGATCGTCTTCCAGTCGGCCAGATCGCGCTTGAACGCGACCGCGCTCATCAGCAGATGCTGGCGAACCAGCCACGCGACCAGCTGGGTTTCCTCGTCGCTCATCCCCAGCCGCGGGCACAGCTTGAGCGCGACTTCGGCCCCCAGCACCGAATGATCGCCGCGGCGACCCTTGGCGATGTCATGCAGCAGGATCGCGGCATAGAGCGCGCGGCGACCCGCTACCTTGTGAATGATCGTGGTGGCCAGCGGATGATCGGCCTTTTGCTCACCCTTCTCGATCTGCGCCATCAGCCCGATCGCGCGGATGGTGTGCTCGTCGACGGTGTAATGGTGGTACATGTCGAACTGCATCTGCGCGTTGACCCGGCCGAAATCGGGCACGAACCGCCCGAACACCCCGGCCTCGTTGAACCAGCGCAGCGCGGTTTCGGGATCGTGGCGGCTGGTCAGCAGATCAAGGAACAGTGCGTTGGCGCGCGGATCGGTCCGGACGCTGTCGACCAGCCGGGCATCGCGCACCGCCAGCCGCATCGCATCGGGATGCAGCTCGAGGCTCTGGCTGTCGGCGACCACGAAGATCTCGATCAGCCGGGCCGGATCCTCGGCGAACCAGCTGTCGGTCGGCACATTGATCCGCCCGCCGAACACCGGATAGCCTTTGACCATCCGCCGCCGCGCCCGGAACCCGGCGAGCAGCCCGCGCGGGGTCTTGCGGGCCGACTGTTCTTCCAGCTGGGCCAGGAACAGCCCGGTCAGATGGCCGACGCGCTTCGCCTGGAGGAAGAAGTACTGCATGAACCGCTCGACCGCGCTCTTGCCCGGGCGGTCGGCAAACTGCATCCGGGCCGCAACCTCGCGCTGCAGGTCGAAAGTCAGCCGGTCTTCGGCGCGCTTGGTGATGGTGTGGAGGTGGCAGCGGACCGCCCAGAAAAAGTCCTCGGCGCGGCGGAAGGCGCGGTACTCGGCCGGGCTCAGCAGCCCGACCCCGACCAGTTCGGAAACATCGCGGACATGGTGGAGGTACTTGCCGATCCAGTAGAGCGTGTGGAGATCGCGCAGCCCGCCCTTGCCCTCCTTGACGTTGGGTTCAACCACATAGCGGCTGTCGCCCAATCGCTTGTGCCGGTCGTTGCGCTCGGCCAGCTTTTCGGTGACGTACTGACGCTCGGTCCCGGCCACCACCTCGGCCCAGAACCGGCGCTGCGCTTCTTCGAACAGCGGCTGATCGCCCCAGACGTACCGCCCTTCGAGCATCGCGGTGCGGATCGTCAGGTCGCTGCGGCCCATCCGCACCGTCTCGTCGAGCGAGCGGCTGGAATGGCCGACCTTGAGACCCAGATCCCACAGGAAATAGAGCATCGCCTCGATCACCTGTTCGCACCACGGGGTCTGCTTGATCGGGGTGATGAAGGCGATGTCGACGTCGGAATGCGGCGCCATCTCGCCCCGGCCATAGCCGCCGACCGCCATGATCGTCAGCCGCTCGCCGGTTGAACGATTGTTCGACGGGTAGACATCGCCGACCACATGATCGTGAATCAGCCGAACCAGCTGATCGACCAGAAAGGCTTGAGCCTCGGCGCTCATGTGCCCGGCCGAGGGGCGTTCGAGCAAGCGACGGTCGATTTCCGCGCGGCCTTGCGCCAGCGCCCCGCGAAGCAGTTCGACCACGCGGGTCCGGGCCTTGGCCGCGCCCTGCCGGTCAACCGCTTCGGCGATTTCAGCGGCCAGCGCGCGGCGATCTATCACCGCACGCTGGTTGGCGACCTTGGTCACCGTGCCTGGTTCTGCTCTGCTTGCCACACCGGCAGGTAACGGGCTTTCAGTGCGCGCTTGTCAACCTTTTCGGTGCCGAGCCGGGGCAAGCTTTCCTTCACTTCCCACAACCGCACCGGCACCTTGAACGGGGCGATGTGCGCCTTGAGGAAGGTCTTGAGGTCTTCCTCGGACAGGCTGCGGCCTTCCTCGACCAGATAGACCCCGGTCGGCAGCTCGCCGAATTTCTCGTCCGGCATGCCGAACACGCTGGCCTCGGCGACGTCGGGATGGGCGTAGATCGCCTCCTCGACCTCGATGCAGGTGATGTTCTCCCCGCCGCGGATGATGATGTCCTTCTTGCGATCGACGATGAACAGGTACGCGTCCTCATCAAGGTAGCCGAGATCGCCGGTGCGGAACCAGCCGTCAGCGGTGACCGCCTCGGCCGTGGCCTGGGGGTTCTGCCAATAGCCGCCGAAGTTGACAATCGAGCGGAACGCCACTTCGCCGGTGGTGCCCGCTGGCAGAACTGCCCCAGCATCGTCAAGGATCCCGACCTCGACCAAGGGCTTGGTCGCGGTCCCGGTCGATCCGGGCTTGGCCAGGTAGTTCTCGTTGAGGTTGCCGCACCCCGCTGCATTGGTTTCGGTCAGGCCATAGCCGAGCAGCGGAAAGGCATGCGGCAGCGCGTCCTTGATCCGGCGGACGTGGTCGACCGGGCGCGGCGCGCCGCCAGCCGCGAAGGCGGTGCAGCTCGACAGGTCATATTTGTCGCGGCTGGGATGCGTGGCAATCTCGAAGCTCATCAGCGGCACCCCGACAAAATAGGTGACCTTTTCACGCTCGATCAGCCGCATCGCTTCTTCGGCGTCCCACTTGGGCATCAGCACCAGCTTGCGCCCGATCACGAACGACTGGAGGAACAGCGGCACTTCGCCGGTGACGTGGAACAGCGGTACGTTGACCAGGCTGCAGGGCTGGACGCTTGGCGCCTCGCCCTTCTCGGTCAGCATGGTCAGGATCGTCAGGGTCTGGGCAACGTAGGAGAACACTGCCTGGGTTACCGCGCGGTGATCGGACCAGGCCCCCTTGCACAGCCCGGTCGAACCCGAGGTGTAGAGGATCGTCGCGAGGTCATCGCCGGTCAATTCGGGCAGTGGCGTTTCAGCCCCGCCGCCACCGGCCAGCAGCGCGGCCAGTCCCTGCTCCCAGCCGCAGTCATGCTCGAACAGCACCACTTTGGTATCGAGCCCGAGTTCAGCGATCCGGGCAGCGCGCTGCTGGTCGGCCAGCACGATCCGGCATCCGGTCAGCTCAATCCCGCCGGCCATTTCCTCGCCGCTCCACCAACCGTTGAGCAGGCAGGCGCAGCCGCCAGCCATCAGCACCGCCATGTAGGCGACGATCCAGTTGGTCGAATTGCGCGCGGCGATCCCGATCCGGTCGCCCTTCTGGACTCCGTGCCCCGCGACCAGCCCGCCCGCCACGGCGCGCGCCGCGGCCCAGGTCTGGGCAAAGGTCAGGCGGATTTCGCCATCGACCAGAAACTCGGCCTCGCCGTGCTGGGCGCAGAACGTTTCGAACAGCACCGGCAGGGTCGGCGGCGCGTTCTTGAGCATTGGCAACTGGCGGCCAAAGCGTTCGAACGGAACGGTCTCCAGCATCTGCCCGGGGGCGGTCAGGCGGGCGACAACATCATCCAGCGCGGTATCGAGTTCGCTGCGCATGCGGCATCCTTCTTGTCTGGTTACCCCGGACCCGCCGCGCCCCTTTTTGCGGCTGCCCGGTTCCTCATCCCATATCGCCGGGTTTGTTTCCCGGCCGGCTCTGTGCCACAAGCGGCGGCGAGGACTGGACCAAGGGTCCGCCGCCCATCGGGCATGGAATCATCTAAGGGGTTACGTACTTGCTGTCACTATCGCTTGCACAGCTCGCCGCCGCTGGCAGCGCGCCGATCCGTTTCGAAGACCTTGGCCTGAGCCCCAACCTGTTCACGATCGGCAGCTTTTCGCTGCGCTGGTACAGCCTGGCCTATCTGGCCGGGATCCTGCTGGCTTACTGGCACACGTCAAAGGCCTGCAAGGCCCCCGGTGCGCCGATGGCCCAGCGCCATATCGACGATCTGTTCTTCTATTGCACGCTCGGGGTGATCCTGGGCGGACGGCTCGGCTATGCCACTTTCTACACCGGTGGCGAGACCGGCCTGCCCAGCCTGTGGGCGCACCCCAGTGAGCTGATCAAGCTGTGGAACGGGGGCATGAGCTTTCACGGCGGGCTGCTCGGGGTGGTGCTGGCGATCAGCTGGATCTGCTGGCGCAACAAGCTCTCGATCATCCGGGTGGCCGATTACGTCGCGGTTGCGGTGCCGTTCGGGATGCTGTTCGGGCGGCTGGCGAACTTCGTCAATGGCGAGTTGTGGGGCCGGGTCGCTGGCCCCGACGTGCCGTGGGGCATCGTCTTTCGCGGCGCGGGCGAACTGCCGCGCCACCCCAGTCAGCTTTACGAAGCGCTGATCGAAGGGCTGCTGCTGGCGCTGATCCTGGTCCCGCTGTTCTGGAAGACCCGCGCGCGCTGGCGGCCGGGCCTGCTGGTCGGCGTGTTCACCGTCGGGATCGGCATCGGCCGGTTCGTGGTCGAATACTTTCGGGAACCCGATGAACAGCTGCAGGAATTCGCCCGCCAGACCGGGCTGTCGATGGGCCAGTGGCTGACCATCCCGCTGATCGCGGTCGGACTGTTCTTCCTGATCCGCGCGCTGATCAAGCCCGAGCTCAATAGCGGAACCCCCAGCCCGCAATGACCGGAGCGGCCGCGCCCGAACCGCTGGCGGCGATTTTCCGGCGGCTGATCGGCGCGACCGGCCCGATCAGCCTGATGCATTACATGGGTGAGAGCAACGCTCGCTACTACGGCGCGAAAGACCCGCTCGGCAGCGCCGGGGATTTCATCACCGCCCCCGAAATCAGCCAGATGTTCGGCGAACTGATCGGGCTGTGGCTGGCCGACATGTGGATCAATGCCGGACGCGAGGAGCCGGTCCACTATGTCGAACTGGGCCCCGGACGCGGGACGCTGGCCCAGGATGCCTTGCGCGCGGCGAAGCGTTACGGGCTGGAGCCGGCGGTCCACTTCGTCGAAACCTCGACCGAGTTGAAAGACGTCCAGCTCGCCAACCTGCCCGGCGCGCAGTGGCACCACGATCTGTCGACCGT
>CALCQB010000218.1 GCA_937897535.1 uncultured Novosphingobium sp.
TTTCGCCGCGTTCGATGAAGCACTGGCGGATCACCGGCATCTCGGCCTTGACCGTTTTGCCCAGTCCATCGATCGTCACCGGGACGTCGCGCCAGCCGATCAGGCGCTGGCCTTCCTTGGCGACGAACTTTTCAAAGATCCCGACGATGAAATCGCGGCTCGCTTCGTCCTGCGGCAGGAAGCACATCGCCACGCCGTAGTCGCCCGGCTGCGGCAGCTTGAGCCCTTCGGCATCGGCCCACTTGCGATAGAGCGCATCGGGCAGCTGGATCAGGATCCCCGCGCCGTCGCCGAGCAGCGGGTCCGCGCCGACCGCGCCGCGATGATCGAGATTCTTGAGGATTTCGAGGGCCTGGCTGACGATCGCATGGCTTTTCGCGCCCTTGATATGGGCGACGAAGCCCACGCCGCAGGCGTCGTGCTCGTTGCGCGGATCATAAAGGCCCTGAGGCGCCGGAAAACCCATCGAATCCATTCCTGTCACAATGCCACAAGTCCGCGATTCGCGCGCGCCACACGAACAAACCGCAGAAATCCAGCAATTAAGCGCAAGATTCCCCGCCGCCCGAGGCAGCGAATATTGCGCAGAGCTATTCCATGGCGACAGGAAGATTTTTTTGCAACTGCGAAAAGGGCCGAAACGCTGCGCGCTCCGGCCCCATAGCTATGTGTGGCTGCGGCTTGCGCAGAAACCGAAACTCAGGCCGCGCCGCTCATCCGCTGCAGGTTAGCCAGCGCCATCCGCAGCGCCCGGTCGGCTTCGTCGCGGTCAACCGAGGACACAGCCTCGTTGGCTGCGACCGGCTGGCCGTGTTCGGCCGAGGCAGGTGAATCGAAGCGGCGGAAAGGTGAGGGTTCCTCAGCTGTCTGGCGGACCATCTGACCGGGGAAGATCACCACCGGCTCGATCGCCGCAGCTTCGGCTTCGGGTTCTTCGATCCGGACGAAGCCGGCACGCGGTGCGGTCGGGGCGAGTCCTAGCAACGAAGCGTAGTTGTCTCCCGCGACTTCGGCTTCGACTTCGGCCGCATCGGTCAGTTCGAGCGCGGGCACGTCGGCCGCAGCCACCGGCGCGGCAGGCGGCATCGCCAGTACCTCGGGCATGGCGATCCGGCGCGGCGGAAGCAGGTCGGCCAGCGGTTCGGCATCGTCCTCCAACGGACTCAATTCGAGCGGCCGCAGCGCTGCCGGAATATGGTCCGGGATCGAGGCCGGCGCGGCTTCGGGCGCGATAGCTGCTGGAGCTTGCGCTGCTGCCAAGGCGGCGGCTTCGTTCGGCGCTTCAGGAGCGGCGGCGTTGCGCGCGGCGCGGCGGCGGGCCATCGATTCGGCCAGTCGCGCGGCCAGATCGGTCATGCCCAGTGCAGCCGGGCTCGGCAGTTCGGGCAGATCGGCCGGGGCTGGCGGCAAGGCGAACGGCGCAGGCGTGGCCGCGCTCTCCGGCTCCGATAGGACCCCAGCGGGCACAGCAATTGCGGATGCTGCGAAGCGGGCAGGCTCGGGCGCGGCTGGAACCGGCGTCTGGCCGCGCGGTCCGAACAGCGGGCTTGGCTCGGGCGTGTCGAACACGGTGGTCTGGTATCCGGCAGCTTTGACGAATTCCTGGCTGACGTGCCCGTCTTCGACCTTCTGGCCAAAGATCTGGCGCGCGACCGGGGCCGGTTCGGGCTGGGCGGTCAGGCCGAACACCTGGCGGCCATCGGCGGCGGCGGCGACGGCTTCTGCGCTCGGCAACTGCGTGGCGAGCGACGGCTGGAATTCCTGGCGCGGCGGTGCGGCGCTCGGAGCCGGCTGCCAGACTGCAGCCTCGATCCGTACGGGAGCAGGCTCAGCCGGTTCGGCATAGACTCCCAGTTCGAGCGGCGTTTCGGGCGCATCGGACGGCTCGGCGACAAAGCCCATCGCCGCGATGTCGAGAATCTGGGGCGCACCGCCAGGCAGCGGGGCCACGTCGTGCGGCACGAAAACGCGCTCATCCTGTTCGATCGCCAGCGATCGGCGACGGTTGGAAAACATCCCACCTTCAGCTTCGGCAGTTTCGCGCGGTTGGGCTGCAGTGTAAGAACGGCGGATTGAGGCATCTTCCTCGCTCGACGCCAGCGAGCCACGCTTGCGTCCGCGCACTTCCAGCTTGGGCCGGGCGATGCGGCGGGCGATGGCCACGCCGAGCGCGGCACCAATCGCAGCCAGGATCAGAGCGACCAGCGCGCGGGCGGTAACGCCAAGCGGCGGCGCAGCGGCAGGGACGATCAGGTCGATCCGGCTTTTGATCACCAGATTTTCGAGCAGTGATGGACGCACGGCCAGGCTGCCCAGTCCGAACAGCGCGGCAAACCATAGCGCGACAACCGCCGGAAACAGCGGATTGGCGGTGATCGGCTGTGCTTTTGCCTGCTTGCGCGCTTGCTTGGCCACGAACGTCAGTCCCCTTCGTTCACCTTCGGACCGCACAGCTCTGCCGGTCAGGCGGCAGCCGGAATGCGGTTATGCTGACCGTGGGGTAACAGGCCTTGGTAAACATCCTGATAACGATGAATATTGCGCGCCCAATCGTGGTTCTGGGCGACATGGGCGAGGCCGGCGGTCCGCCGTGCCTCCCACAATTCGGGGGCACCCAACAGATCCGCGAGAGCCTCGGCACAGGCGGAGGGATCGTCGGGGGCGAACAATGTGCCGGTCAGGCCGTCGCCGATCAGTTCGCGGTGCCCGCCGACGTCCGAGGCCGCCACCAGCTGGCGCTGGGCCATCGCTTCGAGCGGTTTCAGCGGCGTGACCAGGTCGGTCAGACGGCTGCGCTTGCGCGGATAGGCCATGACATCGACCAGCGCGTAATAGCGCTCGACCTCGCTGTGCGGTACGCGGCCAGCGAAGTGGATCGCCGCGCGGGCGGGCGATGCTGCCGCCTGGTCCCTGAGCACGCCCTCCATCGGCCCGCCGCCAACCAGCAGCAGCCTGGCACCGGGCAGCCGGGCGGTCAGAAGGGGCATCGCCGCGATCAGATCGTCCAGCCCTTCATAATCGTAAAAGCTGCCGATGAAACCGACAACCGGGCCGTCCCCCACCCCCAGTTCCGCGGCCAGCGCGGGATCACGTGGCGCAGTCTCGCCAAACAGCGCCAGGTCGACCCCGTTGGGGCTGAGCGTGATCTTGCCCGGATCGGTCCCGCGCCGGACCAGATCGTCCTTGAGGCCCTGACAGATCGTCACCACCGCATCGGACCCGGCCACCACGTGGCTTTCGAGCGCGCGGGTCAGCCGGTACTTGACGCTGCCTTCGCTGCCGGTGCCGTTGGACACGGCGGCATCCTCCCAGAAGGCGCGGATTTCATAAACCACCGGAATGCCCAGCCGCTTGCCAGCAATCAGCGCGGCTTTGCCGCACAACGCTGGAGAATGTGCGTGGAGAATGTCGGGCCGCCAGTCTGCCGCCAGCGCGACGATCGCGTCGGCCAGCAGGTTGATCTCGCGCCATTCGCGCAGGCCCGCCGGTCCGGTTGCAGAGCCGCGGGTGCGGTGAAACAGCAAGCCTTCGACAGGTTCGGCATCGGGGCCGTCTTGGAAGTGCCGCAGCCCGGTGATCCCGCGCACTTCATATCCCGCCGCCTGCTGCGCAGTAAGGATCGCGCGGGTGCGAAAGGTGTAGCCGCTGTGCAGCGGCAGCGAGTGGTCAAGGACGTGCAGGATCCGGGTCATCGCCGCTTCCTCTAGGGCAACAAGGCTTAACGCGGCGTCAACTTGGCGCTGCTATACGCCTGTTGCATGGTCGATATCCTCGCCCTCACGCTGACTCATGGCTTGCTGCTGGTCGCCGTCTGGCGGCTGCTGCAGCGCGACGAGCTCGACCGCGAAGAGCGCGCCGAAGAGGATAGCCCGCGTGCTTAACCTTGGCCTGACCGGGTTCCTCGGCGCGCTGTTCGCACTGGGCCTGCGCCGCCCGTTCCTGTGGATCCTGGCCTACCTCTATGTCGATATCCTGGTGCCGCAGAAGATCTCGTGGGGGTTCCTTTCGGTACTGCCGATCTCGCTGATCGCCTTCGTGCTGGCTTTCGCCGGCTGGGCACTGCTCGACGACAAGCGCGACAGCCGCTTCACCCTGCGCCAGGGCCTGATCGTGCTGCTGCTGCTCTATTGCGGCACAACCACGATGTTCGCCGATTTCCCCGAACCCGCGGCCGAAAAGTGGACCTGGGTCTGGAAGGCGCTGCTGTTCGCGCTGTTCCTGCCGCTGACATTGCGGACGCGGCTGCGGATCGAGGCGGCAGCGCTGTTCATGGTGCTGACCGTGGCTGCAATCCTGATCAGCGGCGGGATCAAGACCGTGGCGGGCGGCGGCGGCTATGGCACCTTGCGTACGCTGGTCGCCGAAAATGCCGGGATCTACGAAGGCTCGACCCTTTCGACCGTCGCGATCGCGATCATTCCGCTGATCTGGTGGGCGGCACGGCACAGCACGATCTTCCCCAGGGGCAAGCTGGTGACGCTGTTTGCGCTCGCGCTGACTTTTGCCGCCGCGCTGATCCCGATCGGAACCCAGACCCGCACCGGATTGCTCTGCCTCGGCCTGGTCGCGGTGCTCTCGCTGCGCAGCGTCAAGCGCCGGTTCCTCTACATCGTCGTCGCCGGGGTTCTGGCCATGGTGGCGGTGCCGTTCCTGCCGGCCAGCTACACCGCACGGATGAACACGATCGAGAACCACAAGGCCGATCAATCGGCCAGCACCCGCGTCGCGGTGTGGATGTGGACGCTCGACTACGTGAAGGACCATCCCTTCGGCGGCGGGTTCGACGCCTATCGCGGCAACAAGATCCGGGTCGAGACCGTTAAAGTCGAAGGCGAGGGCAACAATTCGTCGGTCGACGTGACCGAGGCGTTCGACCAATCGCGCGCTTACCATTCGAGCTATTTCGAGATGCTCGGCGAACAAGGCTGGCCCGGCCTGCTGCTGTGGCTGTGGATCCAGGTTCTGGGGCTGTGGCAGATGGAGCGGATCCGGCACCGCTGGAAGAACCGGACCGCTGCCGGGCAGACCTGGCAGGCGCCGCTCGCCAATGCCTTGCAACAGGCCCAGCTGGTCTACCTTGCCGGTTCGGTGTTCGTCGGGATCGCCTTCCAGCCGTTCGTGTTCATGCTGATCGGGCTGCAATGCGGGCTGTGGTCGTATCTCAAACGGATCGACGCGCCGCAGCAGGCGGTTGAGCGGCGCGGTCCGCCGGTGCTGCGGACCACCCCGGCGTGAGTCCGGTTGCACCGCGCCACCTTGACGCGCTGACCGGGATTCGCGGGATCGCCGCCTGGGGGGTGGTGCTCTACCATATCCGCCTGTCGCTGACCGCGCTGCTGCCACCGCCGGTGATCGCGCTGCTGGCCAAGGGCTACCTCGCGGTCGACCTGTTCTTCATCCTCTCGGGCTTCGTGATCTGGTACAATTACGCTGCCCGGATCGTGGACGGCGGCTGGGGTGAGACCCGGCTGTTCCTGTGGCGGCGCTTCGCCCGGGTCTGGCCGCTGCATGCGGCGATTCTGGGGGCGTTCGTGGGCTTCGCGCTGTTGCTGCTCGCAACCGGGCGCGATGCTTCGGGCTATCCGCTGGCGGAATTGCCGCTGCATCTGGCGCTGGTCCAGAACTGGGGATTGACCCCGGATCTCGCCTGGAACCACCCGGCCTGGTCGATCAGCACCGAATTCGCCGCCTATCTGCTGTTTCCCGGGCTGGTTCTGGCCGTGCGCTGGGAGCGGATCTCGAGCGGGGCGCTGGTGGCGCTGGCGGCCGCACTGGCGCTTGGGTTGCACGGCCTGTTCGCCTTCAAGGGCTATACCGAGCTTGGCACCGACATTCCGGGGCTGGGGTTGTGGCGCTGTCTGATCGGGTTCGCGCTGGGCTGTGCGCTGAGCCAGTTGTGGCGGCGCTGGCGGGCGATCCCCCGTGCGGGCGTTTATGCCGCCATGGCTTGCGCCGGGATCATCACCGCCGGTCTGGCACTGGCATTGCCCGAAACAGCCTGGATCCCCGCCGCGTTTTTCACCGGCCTGCTGGCGCTTGCGCTGGGCACCGGCGCGGGTTTGCTGAGCGGCAAGGCGCTGACCTATCTGGGCGAGATCAGCTATGCGACCTACCTGTCGCACTACCTGCTGTTCATTCTGTTCAAGCTGGTGTTCGTCGATGCCTCGCTTCAACTCGGCTGGGTTGGGCTGGCGGGCTTTCTGGCGCTGGTTCTCGCTGCATCGGTGGCGCTCTATCACGGGCTTGAGAAGCCGGCCCAGCGCTGGCTCAACCGCCATCCGCCGCGCTGGGCCGAGCGGGCCGTCGCGCAGCCCGCGGAGTGATTCGCCGCGCGGCTTGCGAAACCGCGCCCGCCATGCCGTAGCGGCGTTGCCTTGACGCCGCGCTTGGGCCAAAAGACCGCCTTTCCCGACATGAGGAGAGGCACATGACCCCGCAGGAACTCGCAGCCAAAACCGGCGAATTGATCGGCACGTCCGACTGGTTTCACGTCACGCAGGAGCGGATCAATCTGTTCGCCGATGCGACCGGCGATCACCAGTTCATCCACATTGACGAGGAAAAGGCCAAGCTAACCCCGTTCGGCGGAACCATCGCCCACGGGTTCCTGACCCTGTCGCTGCTGCCGGTGCTCGGCGCAATGACCGAGGGCGGGCGCGTCAGCGGCGTGAAAATGGGCGTCAACTACGGCGGCAACAAGACCCGCTTCCTCTCGCCGGTCCGGGCCGGCAAGCGGGTCCGCAGCCACACCAAGCTGCTCGAACTGGTCGAGAAGCGCCCCGGTCAGTGGCAGCAGACCAACGAAGTGACGATCGAGATCGAGGGCGAGGACAAGCCCGCCCTGATCTGCGAATGGATCACGCTGTTCTTCGTCTGATCGAACTCCGCCCCAGGACCGGTTCGACCACACAAATCCAAGGAATTTCCCATGTCACGTGACGCAGTCATCGTTTCCGCCGCCCGGACCCCGATCGGCCGGGCCTATCGCGGCGCCTTCAACGCCACCTCGGGCGCCACACTCGGCGCGTTCAGCCTCAGGGAAGCGGTCGCCCGCGCCGGGATCGATCCGGCCGAGGTCGATGACGTGCTGTGGGGCTCGGCACTTCAGCAGGGCACCCAGGCCGGCAACCTCGCCCGCCAAGTCGCGCTGCGCGCGGGCCTGCCGATCACCACCAGCGGCATGACCATGGACCGGCAGTGCTCGTCGGGGCTGATGAGCATCGCCACGGCTTCCAAGCAGGTGGTGATCGACCGGATGGACGTGGTTGCGGCCGGCGGCCAGGAATCGATCTCGATGGTCCAGACCGCCGAGATGCGGGTTGCGCCTGATCGCGAGCTGATGGCGATGCATAATGCGATCTACATGCCGATGCTGCAGACCGCCGAAGTGGTGGCCAAGCGCTACGGCATCGCGCGCGAGGCGATGGACGAATATGCCCTGCAATCGCAGCAGCGCACCGCTGCGGCGCAGGCTGCCGGCAAGTTCGACGCCGAAATCGTTGCGGCCTCAACCGTGATGAACGTCACCGACAAGGCGACCGGCGAGACGTCGCAGAAGGACGTCACGCTGACCAAGGATGAAGGCAACCGCGCCGACACCACGCTTGAAGGGCTGCAGAGCCTCAAGACCGTGCTGCCCGATGGGACGGTAACGGCCGGCAACGCCAGCCAGCTGTCCGATGGGTCCGCCGCAGTGGTGGTGATGGAAGCCGCGCTGGCCGCCAAGCGCGGGCTCGCCCCGCTCGGCCGCTATCTTGGCATGGCGGTCGGCGGGACCGAGCCCGACGAAATGGGCATCGGCCCGGTGGTAGCGGTGCCCAAGCTGCTCAGCCGGTTCGGGCTCAAGGTCTCGGACATCGGGCTGTGGGAGCTCAACGAGGCCTTTGCGGTGCAGGTGCTCTATTGCCGCGACAAGCTCGAGATTCCGAACGAGCTGCTCAACGTCAACGGCGGCGCGATCTCGATTGGCCACCCCTATGGCATGACCGGTGCGCGCTGCACCATGCACGCGCTGATCGAAGGCAAGCGCCGCGGCGCCAAGCATGTCGTGGTGACGATGTGCGTCGGCGGCGGGATGGGCGCAGCCGGGCTGTTCGAAGTACTCTGACGATGCGGCTGCCCGCGCCCCGGATCGCTCCGCTGACAGATGCGGAGCTGACCCCCGAGGCGCGGGAGGCGCTGTCCGCGCTCCCCGAATTCGCGCGGGCCTTCAACATTTTCCGGACGCAGGTGCACAACCCCGACGCGCTGAAGGCGTTCCTCGCCTGGGGCAATTATGTCCTCTCGGCCCGCAACAGCCTGAGCGAGCGGCAGCGCGAACTGGCCATCCTGCGCACCGGCTATCTCTGCCGGGCCGGCTACGAATGGGCCCAGCACGCGGTGATCGGGCAGCGCGCCGGGATCACCGCAGCAGAGCTTGCTGCGATCAAGACCGGCCCTGATGCGGACACCTGGGATAGCCTTGATGCCGCGATCCTGCGCGCCTGCGACGAACTGGTCGGGAATCACTTCATCGAGCCTGCCACCTGGACCGCGCTCGCCCCGCTCGGTGATACCGGCCGGGTCGATCTGGTCTACACCGTCGGCCAGTACACCCAAGTATCGATGCTGCTCAATTCGTGCGGGGTCCAGCTCGATCCCGGCCTGGCCGGCGATCCCGATCTCGGCTGACTTGCCAAGCGCCGCAGCGCAGCGCATCCTCTTCCCCTAAGGGGAGCTTGCTCGATGACCGAACAGCTTGGATTGATGGAAATTCTCGGCATCGCCGGATCGGTCAGCCTGCTGTCGGGCTGGCGGCTGTACCTGACCGTGCTAGCGACGGGACTGGCGATGCGGTTCGACGTCCTGCCGCTGCCCGAACACCTCCAGGCATTGCAGGCGCTGGCCAATCCGTGGGTGATGGGGATTGCCGGGCTGGCAGCGTTCATGGAATTCTTTGCCGACAAGATCCTGTGGCTCGATTCGATCTGGGATACGGTCCACACCTTCATCCGCCCGGTTGGCGGGGCGCTGCTGACGCTGGCGGTGATCGATCCGGCCGACCCGGCGACCCAGGCAATCGCCTTCATCCTTGGCGGCGGCGCCAGCCTGCTGGCGCACGGCGGCAAGGCCAGCGCACGGGCGGTGGTCAATACCAGCCCCGAACCGTTCAGCAACATCGCGGTTTCGACGGTCGAGGACGTGGCGACCACCGGGCTGCTGTACCTCGCCTACAGCCACCCGGTCGCGGCCGGGGTGGTCGCGGCGGTGCTGCTGGTGCTGGCAGTCACGCTGATGGTGGTCGCCTGGCGGGTGCTGCGAAAGATCTTCCTGCGGGTGCAGGGTGAGGGCCAGCCTGCAAGTTCTGCCGACCTGTGAAGCCCCTCCCCGGCGGGGAGGGGTTGGGGTGGGGGCTCAAGGCCAGCGTCGAACCCCCATCCCAACCCTTCCCCACAGGGGAAGGGCTAGTTGAGCGCCACTAGAGCGAAGTTGATCAGGCAACCACTTTCAGCGCCGGCCGGTCGAACTTCGCGATCCACTCTTCCAGCAGCGGAGCGATCTGTTCACGCCACTTGCTGCCGTTGAAGATCCCATAATGCCCGACCTCGGGAGCAAGGTGGTACTTCTTCTTCGCTTCGGCGAGGCCAGTGGTCAGGTGCAGCGCGGCCTTGGTCTGGCCGATCCCTGAGATATCGTCACGTTCGCCTTCGATCGCCAGAATCGCGGTGTCGATGATCTGGCCGAGGTCAACCCGCTTGCCGCGGTGGACGAACTCGCCTTTGGGCAGCGAATGCTTCTGGAACACCTCTTCGACAGTCTGGAGGTAATAGGCCGCGTTGAGATCGCAGACCGAGCGGTATTCATCGTAGAACGCCTTGGTCGCATCGGCGTTTTCGTCGGCGCCTTCGACCAGGTGTTTGAACATGTGGTAATGGCTCAGCATGTGGTTGCCCAGGTTCATGCTCATGAACCCGGACAGCTGAAGGAAGCCCGGATAGACCCGCCGGCCCGCGCCCGGATACTGCAGCGGGACGGTGGCGATCACGGTGTGGCGGAACCACTCGATCGGGCGCTGCATGGCAAGATCGTTGACCGAGGTCGGCGCTTCGCGGGTATCGACCGGGCCGCCCATCATGGTCAGCGTCAGCGGTCGGCACGGGTGCCGGGTATCGGCCATGATCGCGGTCGCGGCGAAGGTCGGGACCGAAGGCTGGCAGACGGCCAGCGCGTGGGCACCCGGGCCGATATGTTCGAAGTATTCGATCAGATAGTCGATGTAGTCATCGAGATCGAACTCACCTGCTGACAGCGGCACCGTCCGGGCATCGGCCCAGTCGGTGATATAGACTTCGCAGCGTTCCATCATCCGGTGGACGGTGCCGCGTAGCAGGGTGGCGAAATGGCCGCTCATCGGTGCGACGATCAGCAGCCGCGGGGCGTCCTTGGGCAGGCCGCTGTGGGTGAAGCGCAGCAGATTGCCGAACGGCTTGTGCAGCACGATCGATTCGGTCACCGGGTAGGAGACCCCATCGACCTCGACCGTTTCGAGGTCGAATGCCGGCTTGCCATAGTTGGCCGAGGCGTGAGCGAAGACTTCCAGCGCCGATGCCATCACCGAGCCGCCCGCGCCATAGCCGAATGGCAGCGCCGGATTGCCGAGCAGCTCGGCCCCGATCGAGGCCCAGGTGCTGGCGGCGTTGAACCAGGAGCGTTGCAATTCATAGGTGGTGTAAAGCACGGGCAGATGACCTTTCGGATTTGCGGCGAATGTGGCCCTGATTGGTTTATTGTGCAATGCACAAATTGCCGCAGCACTGCACAACGGCGGTGTGATATCCCCTTACGCGCGCGCAGGGTTGTGCTAGGGCGCGGCGCATGAGTTCACAGCCCGAGGGCGCGCCACCGTCGCCCCTAGCCGAAAAGTCCGCCTCCGAGCCCGCCCCGGCCCGCAACCTGGGGCCGTTGCGGATGATCTGGCGCGAAACCGCCAAGTATCCACGCCAGGTGATCATGGCGTTGTTGGCGCTGCTGGTCACCGCCTCGGCGACACTGGCGATCCCGGCCGGGTTCCGGCTGGTGGTCGATCGCGGCTTTGGCGAGGGCGGCGATGTCGCCACGATCGGGCGCTGGTTCCGCTATCTGCTGCTGATCGTCGGGGTGCTCGGGCTCGGCACGGCGGTGCGGTTCTATTTCGTGTCGTGGCTGGGGGAACGGGTGATCGCCGATATCCGGCTGAAAGTGCAGGATAACCTGCTGCGGCTTTCTCCCGGATTCTTCGAGGAGAACAGCCCGAACGAGATTTCGTCGCGGATGACTTCGGACACCGCGCTGATCGAACAGGTGGTCGGCACCACCGTCTCGGTCGCGCTGCGCAATTTCATCATGGGGATCGGCGGGGTCGCGATCCTGTTCTCGCTCGCACCCAAGCTGACCGCCGGCCTGCTCGCCGGGATCGTGGTCGTGCTGTTTCCGCTGCTGATGTTCGGGCGCCGAATCCGCACGATCTCGCGGACCAGCCAGGACCGGGTCGCCGATATCGGGGCGATGGTCGCCGAAACGCTCGGCGCGATGAAGGTGGTCCAGGCCTTCAACCAGGAAAGCCGCGAACAACAGCGCTTTGCCACGTCGGTCGAGCTGAGCTTTGCCACTGCCAAGCGCCGGATCGTGCTGCGCTCGATCATCAGCGCGCTGGCGATCGTCGCGATCTTCGGAGCGATCGTCCTGCTGGTCTGGCAAGGCGCGATCGGGGTGGCCCAGGGCTCGATCACCAGCGGCACGATCGTCCAGATCGTGTTCGTCTCCGTGATTGTCGCCGGTTCGTTCGGGGCCTTGACCGAGGTCTATGGCGATCTGCTGCGCGGGGCCGGGGCGGCCAGCCGCTTGTCCGAACTGCTGAATGAAAAGCCTTCGATCGCGCCGCCCGAGCGGCCACTGGCGCTGCCCAGCCCGGGCCGAGGCAAGCTCAGCTTTGAAAACGTCACGTTCCGCTATCCGACCCGGCTCGAAGTCGCGGCGCTGGGCGATTTTTCGCTGACGGTCGAGCCGGGCGAGACCGTGGCGATCGTCGGCCCGTCGGGGGCGGGAAAATCGACCCTGTTCCAGCTAGCTGAGCGGTTTTACGATCCCCAGGCCGGGACCATCAAGATGGACGGGGTACCGATCACCGCGGTCGATCCGGCCGATGTCCGCCGCCGGATCGCGCTGGTCCCGCAGGAAGCGATCCTGTTTGCTGCCAATGCCCGCGACAACCTGCGCTATGGCAACTGGGACGCCAGCGACGACGACATCTGGGAAGCGGCCCGCGCTGCCAATGCCGAGCGCTTCTTGCGCGATCTGCCCGAGGGACTCGACACCTTCCTCGGTGAAGGCGGTGCGCGGCTTTCGGGCGGTCAGCGCCAGCGAATCGCGATTGCCCGCGCGGTGCTGCGCAAGGCTCCAATCCTGCTGCTCGACGAAGCGACCAGCGCGCTCGATGCCGAAAGCGAACTGCTGGTCCAGCAAGCGCTTGACCGGCTGATGAAGGACCGCACCACCCTGGTGATCGCCCACCGTCTAGCCACGGTGCGCGGGGCCGACCGGATCGTGGTGCTCGATCAGGGCCGGATCGTCGAAACCGGGACTCACGACCAGCTGGTCAAGGACGGCGGGCTCTATGCCCGGCTGGCCTCGCTCCAGTTCGATGAACGGGCCTACGCTGCCCAGGAAGCGAAATAATGGACCCGATCGTCACCGCGATCCTGCTCGGCATTGTCGAGGGGGTAACCGAATTCATCCCGGTTTCCTCGACCGGCCATCTTATCCTGGCCTCCGAACTGTTCGGCTACGATGCTGACACCTGGAAGGTGTTCAACGTCGTGATCCAGCTCGGCGCGATCCTCGCCGTGGTGGTGCAGTACTGGCGGACTTTCTGGGCCGTCGGGACGGGGCTGCTGCGGCTCGAGCCGATGAGTGTGGCCTTCCTGCGCAACCTGCTGCTGGCCTTCTTGCCGTCGGCGGTGCTGGGTCTGCTGCTCAAGGACTATATCGACATCCTTCTTGGCAGCCCGCTGGTGGTCGGCTGGGCGCTGTTGCTGGGTGGCTTCGCGATCCTGGCGGTTGAGCGCTTCGCCAAGCCCGGCCCGGCCAGCGGAGTGGCGCAATTGCCGGCCCGCCAGGCGCTGGGGGTCGGGCTGTTCCAGTGCGTTTCGATGATTCCCGGGGTCAGCCGCTCGGGCGCGACGATCATGGGCGCGCTGGCGATGGGGATCGAGCGGCGGACCGCCGCCGAATTCAGCTTCTTTCTGGCGATCCCGACGATGCTGGGGGCGACCACGCTCGAACTGCTCGACAACCGCGCCGCCTTGATGGCCGGGACCGGGACGGTCGGGTGGAGCGAGATCGCGGTCGGCTTTGCGGTGTCGTTCGTGGTTGCGCTGGCGGTCATCAAGCTGTTCGTCGCCTATGTCAGCCGGGCCGGGTTCGCGCCATTTGCGTGGTACCGGATCGCGGCCGGGGCGCTGGCGATCTTCCTGCTGACCCGCTGAGGCAATATTTTGCGGGAACCGTTCGGTTCATCGGCGGTTTAGCCTTGGTGCGATCGGACGGAATGCCTTTGTTCGATTGCCACTCAACGCCTCCGGTCGGATTCTCGACCGGATCCGGAAGGGGAACCTGAATGAAGACTTTCACCAAGAGCGCGCTGCTTGCTGCCACTGTTGCGATGGGCCTTGGCCTCAGCGCTTGCGACAGCAAGAGCGAAAATGCCATCGAGTCGAAGGCACAGGACGTGCGCGAAGCTTCGGATGCCGCGGCTGACGCGATCGAAACCCAGGCCGACAAGATGGACGACAAGGCTGCGGCCGTCCGCGAAACCGGCGACGCCAAGGCTGACGCGATGGAAGACAAGGCCGACAAGAAGGACGCAGCGCCCGAATAAGGCCTGCGGACTTATCGTCCTTGACAGCGAGGGGCCGGCGGTTCGCATGACCGCCGGCCTTTTGTGTTGTGGGGTGCGGCGCTAGACCGGCTTCGCCCCGGATCCCCGTCCGCCGCGCAGGCCGTATTCCTGGGTGCCGCGATGCAGCACGTCGTCGATGTCGATCACCGCGGTGTTGGCATAAGTGAAGCCAGGGGCGAGGCTGCGATAGAGCCGGTCGAAATCGCGCTCGACCGTATCGTGGTACAGCTCCTGAAAGCTGTCGATCACGAAATAGGACGGCTGCAGATCGTCGATCACATAGTCGGTCCGCATCACCCGGTCGACGTTGAGCATGATCCGGTTGGGGCTTTGCGCCTCCAGGCAATAGACCGCCTCGGTCGGCCCGGAGAGGATCCCGGCGCCATAGGCCCTGAGACCCGCCTCCTCGAGGATCAGGCCGAACTCAACCGTGTACCAGTACAGCGCGCCGAGGGCCTTCAACCGGTTATAGCGCATCGCCTTCCACCCGGCGCGGCCATATTCCTGCATGTAATCGGCATAGACCGGGTCGGCCAGCATCGGCACGTGGCCGAACACATCGTGGAACACGTCGGGTTCCTGGATGTAGTCGAAGCTGTCGCGGCTGCGGATGAAGTTGCCGGCCGGGAAGCGCCGGTTGGCAAGGTGCCAGAAGAACACGTGATCGGGGATCAGCATCGGCACCGGTACCACCGACCAGCCGGTCAGCGCCCCGAGTTCTTCTGATAACCGCCCGAATTCGGGCACCCCGCCGCGTCCCAGATCGAGCTTGTCGAGCCCGGCGAGGAAGGCGCTGGCGGCGCGGCCGGGCAGGATCTGCAGCTGCCGCGCGAACAGCTCGTCCCACACCGCGTCCTCGTCCGGGCCATAGGCGTGCTGGGCCGGTTCGAGCCAGTCCGCACCGACGTGAGCCGGCTTGTTGAGCGGGGCGGTGAAGACCTCTGGCCCCGGATCGGGCAGGCGGGAGAAATCGGTGTCCAACATGGTTGCATTGGTAACCACTCCAAAGCGGGACAGCAAGCGTGCAGCACGTGCTTGATCGCGGCCGCGCAGCGGCGCACCCTGCGTGGGGAAAGCGAGTCGAGCCGATGAAAAATCTCAAGAAAAAGAAGTTCGAAGATCTGCTCGCCCCGCTCGAGGAAGAGCTGGTGGCGATGGCGCGCTGGGCGGCCAAGACCGGCGCGCGGGTGCTGGTGCTGTTCGAGGGGCGCGACACGGCCGGCAAGGGCGGGGCGATCAAGGCGGTTTCCGGTCGGCTCAATCCGCGCCAGTGCCGGGTCATCGCGCTGCCCAAGCCGAGCGACTACGAGCACAGCCAGTGGTACTTCCAGCGCTATATCGCGCACCTCCCG
>CALCQB010000219.1 GCA_937897535.1 uncultured Novosphingobium sp.
CAGGAACCCCTGATAGAACGCGCAGCCCTCATCCGTCGCCAACTGGCGCTGGGCCTCGCTTTCGACCCCCTCGGCGATCACCGCCAGATCGAGCGCCCCGGCCATCGCGACGATCGCCCGCAAGACCGCCCGGTCGCGCGGATCGTCGCCGCCCTCGATCATCGAGCGGTCAAGCTTGAGGTAATGCAGCGGCAGCAGCTTCAGATAGCGAAAGTTGCAGAACCCCGCCCCGAAATCGTCGAGCGCAATCCGCATGCCCCGCGCGGCCAGACTTTCCAGCGCCAACGCGGCCTGGGCCACATCGGCCAGCAGGACCTGTTCGGTCACTTCCAGCGTCAGGCGCGCGGCCGGAAAGCCGCTCTGTGTGACCAGTGCGGCAAACCCCTGCGCGAAATCGCCCTGGGCCAAGTCACTGGGCGTGACATTCAGCGAGAGTCGCAAGTGATCCGGCCATTCGCGCGCGCCGTCGAGTGCCGCCTTGGCAATATGCCGCGAGAGTTGCGCCACGTGATCGGCCCGCTCGGCAACCGCGAACAGCGCGCCCGCGCCGATCCGGCCCAGCCGGGGATGGTTCCACCGCGCCAGGGCTTCGGCCCCGGTCAGGCTGTCGTCAGCGCAGGACCATTGCGGCTGATAAACCACCTCGATCTCGCCCCGGTCCAGGGCCTGGAGCAAGTCCGCCTCAAGCAGCGCCGCGCTGCGTCCGGCGCGCACGGCCTCGCCGTCGGCCCATAGTAGTCGCCGGGCTGGGGCGGCCATCACCGTCGCCAGGGTCTGCCCGAGCCGGTCGAGCAGCGAGTCCGCCTCCTCCCCCCCAAGCGAGCGCAGCAACGCGGCCCGCGCGGACAGGCGCAGATTGCCGCTGCTCAGCACAATCGGCTTGGACAGACCGTCAAGCAGTTGCATCGCCACCAATTGCCAGCGCTCCCGGCTGCAGGCCTCGTTCGAAAGCAGCAGGAACTGCCCGCCCCCGCCGCGCGCTGCGATCCACGCGCCGTCGAGTTCGCCGTGGGCAAAGTGCCGGATCCGGGCCGCTACCTCGGCCAGTGCGGCATCGCCGGCCGCCGAGCCATAAGCCAGGTTGACCGCGTCGAACCGCCTGAGCCCGATCAGCACGGCATGGACCGGCTCGCCCCGATCGAGCCCTTCGCCCAGCCGCTGCCGCGCGGCATCGCGGCCGGGCAGGCCGGTCAGCGCGTCGTGGCGCAGCAACGTGGCGTCAGGATGCACGGCGTCCATCCTCACCGGCCTAGCACAAGGCCCCTACCAAAGTGTTCCAATTGCCCATATGCACCGCGCACGATGCGCAAACCCCCCGCCCTCGCCCTGCTGGTCTCCGACACTCCGCGCGCCCGCGAAGCGGCAGAGGCGCTGCGCGCGGATACGGCCTTTGTCCCGCTGGCCGAGGCCGATATCGCGGTGGTGCTGGGCGGCGACGGGCATATGCTGCATTCGCTGCACGAGATGCTCGATACCGGGCACGCGATCCCGGCCTACGGGCTCAACCTCGGCACGGTCGGGTTCCTGATGAACCGGCCCAAGTCGAGCCGGACCCTGGCCGAGCGGGTTGCCCGGGCCAAAGAGCTGACCATCACCCCGCTGGCGATGACCGCCACCCTGGGCAGCGGCAAGCGGCAGACCCGGCTTGCAATCAACGAAGTCTCACTTCTGCGCGAAACTCGCCAGACCGCACGGCTGGAAGTCTCGGTCAACGGCAAGGTCCGGATGGCCGAACTCTATTGCGACGGCGTACTGGTCGCGACCCCGGCCGGATCGACCGCCTACAACCTCTCGGCCAACGGCCCGATCCTGCCGCTGACCTCCAATCTGGTCGCGCTGACCCCGATCAGCCCGTTCCGCCCGCGGCGCTGGCGCGGGGCGATCCTGCCCGATCATTACGAGATCACCTTCCGGGTGCTCGATCCCGAAAAGCGCCCGGTCGCCGTGGTCGCCGACCAGAAGGAACTACGCGATATCGTCGAGGTCCAGGTCAAGGTTCTGCGCGATCGCCAGCTGACCCTGCTGTTCGATCCCGGCAAGACGCTGGAAGAACGGATCTTCGCGGAGCAGTTCCAAGTCTGATCTTTTTGCCGCGCAGCCGCTTGCCAAACCGTTCTGCGCTGCTATAGGCGCTCCCCTGCCCGCAAGGGTTGCTCCCCGATAGCTCAGCGGTAGAGTAGGTGACTGTTAATCACTTGGCCGTAGGTTCGAATCCTACTCGGGGAGCCATTTTCCGCCGTCGCTGACGGCACCGGAACTGACTGTGATCCAGATCACGGCATATCCTCAAGTCCCATCCTAACTTCCGTTAGATTGCGTGGTTGTCCAAACTGCGCAATAGTTTGCGCGGCCGTGCGCTGCGACTCGGTTTTTCGACTGGCAGAGGGGGAAGACATGCCTGAATTCACTGGCACCAATAACGGCGAAACCATCAACGGCACCGGCGATCCGGATACGATCTATGCGCTGGGCGGCAACGACATAGTTAACGCCGGGGCCGGCAACGACATCATCTATGGCGGGACCGGCAACGACACGCTCAACGGCGACGATGGCGACGACATCTTCATCGAGAACGAGTTCACTTCGCCGAGCGATATTTTCAACGGCGGGGCCGGGTTCGACACGATCGAACTGCGCGCGGCCCCGTTCCCGATCTCGACCAACGTCGGCCTGCTGACGCCGCATACCCTCAACGCCACCGGGCAGATGAGCTCGATCGAGCGGATCGTGTTTGCTTCGCAGCCAGGGCAGGTCATCCAGGCGGCGATTGGTTATGCCACCTGGGCGTCAAGCGGGATCACCCAGATCGTCGGCGGCGGCGGCCGCGATATTCTGACCGTCACAGTCGGGACGGCCGCTGGCACCTATACCATGCAGGCCATGCCGCTTTCAGGCTGGGATGCGCCTTCGGTCAATGCCTGGGAGCACACCGGCGACTTCGTGGTCTTGGGTTCGCAGGCCGGGCCCACCACCAGCGTGACGCTCAACGCCCTGAACGGGGCCAGCTTCATGCAGTTCATCGGCGGCGGGCAAGGCAATGATTTCCTCAACGGATCGGGCAATGCCGATACCATCAATGCCACTGCCGGGGCCGACACGGTCAATGCCGGGGGCGGCAATGACGCGATCGGCATCGTCAATAGCTGGAACCCGAACGGCTCCGGCTGGAACCCACCGACGAACTTCACCGGGGCAGGCGGGGTCTGGGACGGCGGCAGCGGCAACGACGTGGTCAGCATCGGTGGCGCGGTGAACCTGCAAGCAACGCTGATCTCAATCGAGGGGATTCACCTGCAAGCCGCGTTCAATCCGACCGTACCCAACACCGCGCGCCAGGATGCCGCCGTACTGACGCTCGACAGCGCGCATATCGCGATGCTGCCCGGCAATGCCTTCTTCACCGGCACTGGCACGGTCGTGTTCAATCTCAACGACGGGGTCGGCCTCAGCGGCGGAAGCTATGTCATCACGCCGGGATCAACCGTCGGCTTCGAAATCAATGCCGGGGTTGGTGACGGCCTGTTCTTTGGCGGCAATTCGGGCAACGATGCCATCTTCCTTGGCCAGGGCGTCCAAACCGCCAATGGCAGTGGCGGCGACGACATCATCCAGTTCGGAATCGGCAACCAGACCGCAACCGGCGGGACCGGGGCCGATCATTTCCGGATCGGGCCGGGTGTTGGCAGCGTGCTGGACTTCACGGTCGGCACTGACAAGATCGACATGAGCGACACCGGGATCACGATGATGTCGCGGTTCAACGACCTGTCCTTCGTCGATGTTGCGGGCAATGCAACACTCAGTGGCAGCACCCAGGGCATCAATTTCCAGATGGTGCTGCAAGGGGTTTCCCGCGCCAGTGTCGGTGCTGGCGATATCCAGCTGGCGACAGGTGGCTATTCGAACTTCGAATTCGGCAGCGGCTTCGATGACCTGCTGTTCGGGTTCGAGCTCAACGACGAGCTGCACGGCGGCGGCGGCAACGACCGGCTCTATGCTGGCGGCGGGGTCGACAAGTTGTATGGCGACGACGGCAACGACGTGCTGATCCTTGATGGCACGGCGCCCTTCGGCGGCACGTTCGATGGCGGGACCGGCACCGATACGTTGCTGCTGCGGCCGGGTGCGACCGCCGTTTCGGGCGGACCCAACACCCAGTTCTTTGCCATCCCTGGAGCGCCAGGGACCGGGTTGGTCAGCATCGAAAAGGTCCAGTTCGACTCGAGGGCCGGATACGGCCTGACCTTCATTGCCGGAGCCACGCCGGGATTCAATGAAGTGATCGGCGGAGCCGGGAGCGATGCGCTGGTCATCGTCGCGATCGGGCCGGGCAATTTCACCATGCCCAATTTCACCCTGACCAACTGGAACGGCGGCATAGCACCCGGCGACGACGCGCTGATCTTCACGATCGCAACCGGCCAGACAGCGGGCGCTACGCTCAACGCCCGCAACGGGATCAGCCAGATCCTGCTCGGAGCATTGGGTGACGATACGCTCAACGGTTCCGACATGGCTGACATCCTGCGGGGTAATGCCGGGGCCGATACGCTCAACGGAAACGGCGGTCTGGATCAGCTCTACGGCGAGGCCGGGAATGACCGGTTGCTGGTTGGCCCCAATTCGAGCGGTACGCTCCTCGATGGCGGGACCGGAACCGATACGCTGGTCGTCAGCGGACAGGTTGGAGACCTCGACAGCCTGACCTCGATCGAAGCCGTCGAGTTCAACGTCGGCTCCGAACTGTTGCTGACCGGGACCCAGTTCAACAACGGCCTCGCCTTCAACACCGTGTTGTCGGGCACCGGCTTGTTTACCGTCCAGATGAATACGGAGAACTTCTTCGTCGCCTCGCAGTTCACCAATGCTGTCGGCGCGAACGTAGCCTTCAACGTCACCGGCACCAGCGGTGTCGATGTCATCAAGGCATCCCTCGGCAATGTCATCACCGTCCACGGCGGCGACGGGACTGACCAGATCCGGGGCGGCAACCTGGCCGATGTGATCTTCGGCGATGGCGGCAACGACAAGATCATGGGTCTGGGCGGTGCCGACCAGTTGACCGGTGGTGCCGGTGCGGACCAGTTCCGTTACCTGTTCACCGGCGATACCGGGCTTGGCGCCAATGCCGACTCGATCCTCGATTTTGCAATCGGCGTGGACAAGCTCGATTTCCGCACGCTCGATGCCGATGCCGGCACGGCCGGACGGCAGCTGCTCAGCTTCGTTGGCACAGCGGCCTTTGCCAACAATGGTATCGGACAGGTCCGCTACGAAACGTCCGGTGCCGATCTGCTGGTCTCGATCGACTATAACGGCGATGGCGTGGGCGATGCGCAGATCGTGCTGGTCGGTGACGGCGGACAGACGCTGACCGGAACCGACTTCCTGTTCTGAGGCACTTGCCGGGAAGGCGGAGCCACGTTCCGCCTTCCCTCAGTGCTGCATCGCTGGCACTAATGCTGTCATGTGCATGCATCCCGCCAACGCAACTGACACCGCCCCGTGGCCACAGGAGGGCCGCGAGCGGCTGATCCTCAACTCGCCGATCGGCTGGGTCGGTACGGGTCAGGCCGATCCCGAACCCGCCGTGATCGAGCGGCTGACCGGCAATGCCGTGATGATGATGGGCGATAACCCCGCCCTGCCCCGGATGCCCGAGCGTCCGACCCTGATCGATTTCTTCAAGTGCAGGTTCGGCGATTTCACCGTGATGCACCTGCTGGCCAGCGCCAAACGGGCGATGGACGAGGGGCACAGCGAAACGGTGATCATGGCCTGCCTGCTCCATGACATCTCGAACGGCTGTCTGGTCCGCCCCGACCACGGTTACTGGAGCGCACAGATCGTCGCGCCTTATGTCAGCGAGGAAGTGGCCTGGGCGATCAAATACCACCAGGCGCTGCGCTATGTCCCGGACGACAGTGTCGGGTACGATTACCCGTCAAACTACGACTGGTTCTTCGGCGAAGGCTATCGCCACGAGCTGCCCGCATACATCCGCCGCGACGCCGAGATCGCGCGCGCCCACCGCTGGTACATGACCAGCCGGGTGGTGACGATGAACGACGTCTATTTCTTCGAGGACACCGGCCCGATCGACCCGGAAATCTTCACCGATATCATCGGCCGCAACTGGCAGCAGCCCGAGCAAGGCCTCGGCCATGACGACAGCCCGGCATCGCACATGTGGCGGACGATGATCTGGCCGAACAACTTCCTCTAGCCCAGCAGCAACCGGCTCCCCGCCCAGATCGTCAGCGCCGCGGTCAGCCAGCGGATCACCTTTTCGGGCAGCCAGCGCAGCGCCAACAGGCTGCCGATCTGGCCGCCCAGCACCACCGCGATCAGCAAGGGCAGCGCGCCCGACAGGGCCTCGCCGAACCGCTCGGGTCCGTTCTTGGCGAGTTGGCCGATCAGCCCGGCCAGCGAGTTGATCAGGATGAACAGGCTGGTGGTCGCCGCGATCTGGCGGGCTCCGGCCCAGCGGGTCAGGTGGAGCAAGGGCGCCAGGAAAATTCCGCCGCCGATCCCGACCAGCCCCGCAAGATAGCCGAGCGGCGCGGCGGCAAAGACCAAGTGCCGCGCCAACGGGCTCGGTTCGGCCTGCGTTTCCGGCGCGCGGGGCACGAACAGCGCCAGCCCCGCGCCAACCAGGCTCAACCCCAACAACAGCAGGAACGTCGCTTCCTTGATCGGGGTCAGTCCGCCGAGAAAGGCGAGCGGCGCGGCGATGAATGCCAGCGTCAGCGCCTTGCGCCACGGCACTACCCCGGCGCGGGCAAAGCGGATCGTCCCGCCGGTCACCACAATCACGTTGCAGCACAGGCTGACGATCGGCAGCAGCTGATAATTGAACCCGGCGAGGCTGAGCAGCGCGTTATAGGTCGAGCCGCCGCCGAACCCGACCGAGGCATAAAGCAACGCGGTGGCAAAGAATGCCGGGGTCAGCCAGTCCATCGTTTACTCCTGATCCTCCCCTGAAGGGGAGGACTTGGTCTAACCAGCTGCGCCGTGGCAGTGCTTGTACTTCTGGCCCGACCCGCACGGACACATCGCGTTGCGCGACAGGCCCATCCCGGCGTAGGGATCCTCACCCAGCACCGGCGGCGCGGCCAGTGCGGCCACCCCAGCCCCCAGCGCGCCAAGCATCGCTTCGGCCCCGGGGGTGCGCGCACCGGCATCGTTCTCGCCGGTGAACGGATCGATATGGCTGGTGAGGAACTCGGGGAGTTCGGGCAGCTCGACCGGATCGGGCATGCGCAGTTCGCTGTTCATCAGGATCCGGGTTACATCCTCGCGGATCGCGCCGAGCATGCGTTCGAACAGGCCGAAGGCTTCCTGCTTGTATTCGTTGATCGGCTGCTTCTGGGCATAGGCCCGCAGAAACACGACCTGGCGCAGCGCGTCGAGCGTGGCGAGGTGCTCCTTCCAGTAGTGGTCGAGCCGGTCGAGCAGGATCTGCTTTTCGACCTGGCGCCAGATCGTGGCGTCACCAGCCATCTTGTCGGCCATCTTGGCATCGGCGGCAGTGGCGAGGCGCTGTTCGATGTCCTCGGGCTCGATCCCGTCCTCGGCCAGCCATTCGGCCAGCGGTGGTTCCATCCCCAGCACTTCGACCGTGCGCAGCTTCAACCCTTCGAGGTCCCACTGCTCGGGATAGGATCCCGGCGGACAGGCGGTGCCGACCAGCGTATTGACGGTATCGTGGCGCATGTCCTCGACCACCTCGTCAACCGTTTCGGAATCCATGATGTCGGCGCGCTGCTCGTAGATGACCTTGCGCTGGTCGTTCATCACGTCGTCGTATTCGACCACCTGCTTGCGGATGTCATAGTTGCGCGCCTCGACCTTCTTCTGCGCGGTCTCGATCGCCTTCGACAGCCAGCGCGAACCGATCGCCTCGCCATCGGCCAAGTTCGAATTCATCATCTTGGAAAACAGCGTGTCGGGTCCGAAGATCCGCAACAGATCGTCTTCCAGACAGAGGAAGAACTTGCTCGAGCCCGGATCGCCCTGGCGGCCCGAACGACCGCGCAGCTGGTTGTCGATCCGGCGGCTTTCGTGGCGCTCGGTACCGATCACGCAGAGCCCGCCAGCCGCGAGCACCAGCTGCCGCGAAGCTTCGATCTCTGCTTCGATCCTGGCCGCCGCCGCAGTGCGCTCCGGCCCCTCGGGCATGTCCTTGAGCTCGTCCTCAAAGCGGAACTCGGCATTGCCGCCCAGCTTGATGTCGGTTCCGCGCCCGGCCATGTTGGTCGCAACGGTCACCGCTCCCGGCTGGCCGGCCTGGGCGACGATGTGGGCTTCCATCTCGTGGAAGCGGGCGTTGAGCACGTTGTGCTTGACCCCTTCCTGGTTGAGAAATTCGCTGAGCAGCTCGCTCTTCTCGATCGAAACCGTGCCGACCAGCACCGGCTGCCCGGCCTCGCTCTTCTCCTTGATCTGCTTGGCGATCGCGGCGAACTTGTCGGTGGTGTTCTTGTAGAACTCGTCCTCTTCGTCGACCCGCTGTACCGGGACGTTGGTAGGGATCGTCACCACGTTCATCTTGTAGATGTCGAAGAATTCCGCCGCCTCGGTCGCGGCGGTGCCGGTCATGCCGGAAAGCTTGGGATACATCCGGAAATAGTTCTGGAAGGTGATCGAGGCCATGGTCTGGTTCTCGGGCTCGATCGTCACGCCTTCCTTGGCCTCGACCGCCTGGTGCAGGCCGTTCGACCAGCGCCGGCCGTCCATCTTGCGGCCGGTGAACTCGTCGATGATCACGACCTTGCCGTCTTCGACCACGTAGTCGATGTCGCGCTTGAACATCATCACGGCCTTGAGACTCTGGTCGAGGTGGTGGACCACCTGGGTGTTCTCGATATCGTAGAGGTTCGAGCCTTCGAGCAGGCCGGCGGCTTCAAGCTGGCGCTCGGCCCATTCGACCCCGTCCTCGGTCATCGAGATATTCTTGGTCTTCTCGTCCTTTTCGTAAAGCTCGGCCGGCAGCTGCTTCACGATCGCATCGACCTGGACATAGAGATCGCTCTTGTCGTCGGTCGGGCCAGAAATGATCAGCGGGGTCCGGGCTTCGTCGATCAGGATCGAGTCAACCTCGTCGACGATGGCGTAGTTGAACGGGCGATGGACCATCTGATTACGCTCGTGCTTCATGTTGTCGCGCAGGTAATCGAAGCCGAGTTCGTTGTTGGTGGCATAAGTGATGTCGCACTCGTAGGCCTCGCGCCGCTCGTATTCGGGCAGGTTGGGCACGATCACGCCGACGGTCAGGCCGAGGAACTTGTAGATCTGCCCCATCCAGTCAGCGTCGCGCCGGGCGAGGTAATCGTTGACCGTGACAACGTGGACGCCCTTGCCTTCCAGCGCGTTGAGATAGACCGCCAGGGTCGCGACCAGGGTCTTGCCCTCGCCGGTGCGCATTTCGGCAATCTCACCGCGGTGAAGCACGATCCCGCCGATCATCTGCACGTCGAAGTGGCGCATCCCGAGCACCCGGCGCGAGGCTTCGCGGACCGTGGCGAAAGCCTCGGGCAGCAACTCGTCAAGCGTCCGGCCTTCTTCCAGCATCCGGCGGAACTTGGGGGTCTGGGCCTGAAGCTCTTCGTCGCTGAGCGATTCAAGGGCTGGCTCGAAAGCCGCGATCTGCTGGACGATCTTGTCGAGCGACTTGACGTAACGATCGTTGGACGAGCCGAAAACGGCCTTGGCAATGGCGCCGAACATGGGCAATTCCTGAATAATTTGAAGGATATGATATGGGATTGCGCGAGGCAAAGCACCCCCGCGCGGCCGCCAGATGACGGGCAGTCAGGCCGGCTTATTCGCGGGCGCGATCCGGGCCGAGGTGAACCGTCAGTACCACCGGCGCGGTGAAGGCAGGCACCGGTTCAATGACGGTCTGCGGCTGGGCAAAGCGCACGGCGGTGCGGAATGCGGCCGGGGCCTGAACCGCGGCAGTGGTCCGCGCAGCGGTCCGCTGGCCCAGCACCGAACCGATCTCGGTATCTCCGCGCACCCGTGCCTCGGCAGGCGAAACCTGCGTGGCAAGCCCGGCAAACAGGGCAAGGAGGGCGAGGAAAATCCGGTTCATTGCCGGGGGCATATAGGCATTGCGCAGCGCCGCGTCCAGTATCGCCGTCCGCCGGTTGATCTTTGTCGGCCTTGCTGTTGTAAGGAGCAAGGCAGGGGGGAATTGGGACATGAGCGAACAGACGGCGGCACCGGCGCATTCACCCCGGATGTTCCAGCTCGACGGCTATCGCGGAATCGCCGCGTTCATGATCGTTTTCTACCACCTGACGATCGTCTATCGCCTCGGCGGGCCGTTCGCGCGCGGCTACCTGTTCGTCGATCTGTTCTTCCTGCTGTCGGGTTTTGTCCTGGCCGTATCGACCGAAAAGAAGCTCGCCAGCGGGATCGGTGCGCTTGAATTCACCAGGGCCCGGTTCGTGCGGTTGTGGCCGCTGGTCGCGGTTGGCGCGGGGGTAGCGGTGGTCCGCGCCTTCGTGATCGGAATGGCCGATCCGCTGACGCTGCTGTGGTGGCTGGCGCTCGACCTCGTGATGATCCCCAGCCTGGCCGGGGCTGGTCCATTCTATCGCTACAACGGACCGCAGTGGACGCTGTTTTACGAGCTGCTGGCCAATTTCCTCCATGCGCTGCTGCTGAAGCGGGTCCCGACCGGGGCGATGCTCGCGCTGGCGCTCGGGCTGGGCGGCTGGCTGATCTACACCGTGCAACTGCACGGCTCCGACACGATGGGCGTGGATGCACCGACCTGGCGGACCTGGTGGTATGCCTTGCCGCGGGTCGGGTTCTCCTATGTCCTGGGGGTCTGGATCGGGCGCAAGTACCGCGAGGGTTTGCGCACCCCCAGCCTGCCATGGTGGCTGGCGCTGGCCCTGCCGGTCGCCGGGGTCATGGCGGTCCCCTATCTGCCGCTGGGCCGGGCGAACGGCGACCTGCTGTTCGTGATCGCCGTGCTGCCGCCGACGCTGTGGCTGATCGCGATGGCACAACCTCCGCAAGCCTTGCGCGGGGCGATGGAGTGGCTCGGCACCTTCTCGTTGCCGCTATACTGCGTTCACCTGACCGTGCTGGTGTGGATCAGCGAAGTGTTGGGGACGAGCTTTGCTGTCGGTGCAGGCGCGGTGCTGGCTGCTTGTGTACTGGCCTGGGTGTTCTCACGGCTGATATCGTTCGCGAGCAAGCCGACGATGGTGAAGCAAAGCTAGCAGCACTCAAAACTCTTCCCCAGAGCGGCCAGTCCGGCGAACCTCAGCGCCACACGCTTCAAACAGAAAGCCGCGCCAACCCGGGGGCTGACGCGGCAATTCTGCGACCTGGCCGCGAGGCGTGCGGCCAAGGACTTGGCTTGGCGCTGTCTTAGTTGACGGCGTCCTTGAGGCCCTTGCCGGCCTTGAACTTCGGCTGCGAAGAAGCCTTGATGCTCATCGGTTCACCGGTACGCGGGTTGCGGCCGGTCGAAGCCTTGCGCTTTGCCACCGAGAAGGTGCCGAAGCCGACGAGGCGAACTTCGTCGCCGCTCTTCAGCGCGCCGGAGATTGCATCGAAAACGCCTTCAACCGCCTTGGTTGCATCGCTCTTGGTCAGGCCGCTCGAATCGGCAACTGCGCTGATCAGATCGTTCTTGTTCATATCGGGAACCCCCTACCTTTCGTGTGTATCTAAATCGCTTGTGATTCGCCTCAAAAGCTGGCCGGAATTGAGCGACTTTTGCCGGGGCTGTCAAAGCCAAACCGTTACGGAAACGCGCAATTATCCCCGATTCTCCGCCGTTTTCGACGAATTGAGGCCCGCCCGCGCCGCATCGCCCCAAATGCCGCGATGCAGCATGGAAATCAGGCCCGCGAATCGCTGCAACGCAGCACTGCTTAATGTGCGGTGCTGGAGGCTCCGGCACCAGCTGACCCGGCCGCTCCGGGCTGGCTGGCGAGGTCATCGGCCTCGCTCCACTCGATCGCGACCAGCGGCTTCACCAGCGCCGCGGACAATGGATAGAGGAGCCGCCGATATCCCAATGGCGCAAGGATAGCCCATCACCAGCACGCTGAGGCCCGCAAAGATCGCGCGCTCAATGTCGAGATGTCCCGATTCGAATGAATAAGCCAGCCATCCGACGACCGAAAGCGCCGCGAGCAGTGTCTTCATGCCGGTTGGACGCGCGGCATCCCGGAAGGGTTGGAAACCTCAGTCCAGCGCGCCCGGATGCGTCCGCAGGAAC
>CALCQB010000220.1 GCA_937897535.1 uncultured Novosphingobium sp.
CCTTCAACATCGTCGGCAGCTCCGGCATCGATGTGATCAAATCCGCGCTGGGTGCCGCGAACACGATCTTCGGCAATGACGGGATCGACCAGATCCGCGGCGGCAACCTTGCCGACACGATCAACGGCGGGATCGGCAATGACAAGATCATGGGCCTGGCCGGGGCCGATCTGCTCACCGGCGGCGAAGGGGCCGACCAGTTCCGCTATCTGTTCACCAACGACAGCGGCACCGGTGCGGGCGCTGACCAGATCCTCGACTTCCTGTCCGGAACCGACAAGCTCGACTTCCGGGTACTGGACGCCAACCCGAACATCGCCGGTCGGCAGGCCTTGACCTATGTTGGCACCGGCGCGTTCAGCGCCACCGGCCAGGCCGAAGTGCGCTGGGCCGATCTTGGCGCCGACCTTCGGGTCTATGTCGACCTTGACGGCAACGGCACTTCGGACATGGAGATGCTGCTGGTCGGGGCGGGCAACCAGACGCTGAGCGGCACCGACTTCCTGTTCTAGGGGTTCGAATGCAAGGGCGACAGCAACCCGCCCTTGCATTCGTTCCTATTGCCCGGCAACGGAGCAAGGCGCGGTTATCGGCCGCGCCTTGTTTCGCAAAAGGCCCCTGCCCCGCCGATGAACCTGCGCGATTTCCTGATCCTGGTTGCGATCTGCCTGGTCTGGGCCTGCAACAACGTGGTCAGCAAGCTGGTGGTTTCGGCCTGGCACGTCCCGCCGCTGCTGTATGCCGCGCTGCGGTTTGCCATCGTCATTCTGGTCACCCTGCCGTGGTTGCGACCGATGCCGCGCCCGGCCTGGCGGATCCTGACGGTCGGACTGCTGATGGGCGGCGGCAGCTTTGCCTTGATGTTCGTGGCGCTCAAGACCGTCACCCCTTCGGCGGCGGCGGTGGTGATCCAGGCCGGGGTCCCGATGACCACGCTGCTGTCGATCGCGATCCTGGGCGAGCGGATCCACTGGCGCCGGGCCATGGGCATTTCCCTGACCCTGATCGGGGTGCTGATCGTGGTGTGGAAGCCGGGGTTCGCGATTTCGGCCGGGCTGCTGCTGGTCCTGCTCGGAGCGTTTAGCGGATCGCTCGGCGCGGTGATGATGAAGCAGATGGAGCAAATTGCCCCGCTGCGGTTCCAGGCCTGGGTCGGGCTGACCAGTTTTGCCCTGTTGCTGCCGGTCTCGGCGCTGACCGAGCGCAGCGATTGGCACTATGCCGTCGCGGCAGGCTGGCCGTTCGTGCTGGCAGTGCTATTTTCGGCGCTGGTGGTCTCGGTGGTGGCGCACACCGCCTATTACGTGCTGATCCAGCGCTATGACGCCAATCTGCTCGCGCCGCTGACGCTGATTACCCCGCTGGCGACGATCGGGCTGGGCGTGGCGATTACCGGTGACCGGCTCGATTCGCAGATGATCGCCGGAACCGCGATCGCGCTGACCGGGGTGCTGATCGTCGCGCTGCGCCGGACCCGCGCCCCGATCCCGCAAGCGCAGGAACGCGCCTGACGGTCAGCTGGCGGCGGCGACCTTCTGTGCCGTATCTTCGAAGCTCGACTTGACGCTCTCGCCCAGGCTGGAGACGGTGCCGACCATGCCGATCACCAGCAGGCCAAGGATCAGGCCCAGTTCAACGGCGGCGACGCCGCGGGTATCGGCAAGCAGGTTCTTGAAAAGTTTCATGGTCTCTCGTCTCCCTCTGCGCTGGAAGTTGCCCGAACCGAATAGCAGCCGCTTGGTGAAGACCGACTTTCGCCGGGTAGTTAATCCAGATTTGCCAACACCGCAGAATTTTGCAGGGAAACCTTAACTTCAGCGGGTTACAGCGGCGGCATGGGTCTGCACTCCTTTCCCGGCAACCAGCGTGGCAGCCGCCATTTCAACCGGCTGCGGCTGGGTGTGCCCGCTTCGCTGGTCTTGACGCACGAGACCCGGCCTTGCCTGATCGACGACATCTCGTGCACCGGTGCCCGCCTGCGGATCAAGCGTCCGCTGGCCGAACGGCAAGCGGCAGAGCTGCTGTTTCACGAACTGCGCCTGTTCGCGACGGTGATGTGGATGCGCGGCGGGGAATGCGGGCTCCGGTTCGATCGGCCGCTCGATCCCGAAGACATGCAGGGCATGCTGTGGATCACCGAAAACCGCGCCCTGTATGAGCGGATTTGCCAGACCGGCCATGCGATGGACTGGTCCGACGGGATCGGCGATTGATCGGTCCGGACCGCCGGCGCCTACCCTAATCCAGAACGACCACCGCCACGCTGCCATCGCGCCTGACCGGAAAGGTCCGCAGTTGCAACCCGCCGCCACCGGCAACCGACCCTCTTACCACGTCGAACTTCAAGCCATGGCTGGGGCAGCGCAACACTTGCCCCTCGAGCTTGCCCCCAGCCAGGGAACCGCCAGCGTGCGGGCAGTTGTTTTCGACCGCGTAAAGCGCGCCCGCCACGTTGAAGACCAGAACCTGGAACCCGTCTGCGAATCCCAGCGCGCGGGCGCCGGGCGGGAACGGATCGGGCAGTTGCACGCGCAGTTCGGTCATCAGCCCGCCGCCTTGACGATTTCGGCCCAGGCAGCCTCGTCGATCACTGTGATGCCGAGTTCGGCCGCCTTCTTGAGCTTCGATCCGGCTCCCGGCCCGGCCACTACCAGGTCGGTCTTGGCGCTGACCGTGCCGGCCGCGCGCGCGCCGAGCCGTTCGGCCTGGGCCTTGGCCTCGTCGCGGCTCATCGTCTCGAGCGCGCCGGTGAACACCACAGTCTTGCCGGCCACCGCGCTGTCGCGAGTTTCGACCACGTAAGGCGGCGGGGTGACTTCGGACAGCAGGTCGTCCCACACCGCGACGTTATGCGGTTCGTGGAAGAAATCGCCGAGCGCCTCGACCACGGCCGGGCCGATCCCGTCAATCGAGAGAAGTTCGGTGCGGGCGTCCGATACCTCCCCGGAACGGGGAGGGGGACCATCCGCAGGATGGTGGAGGGGCGACTCAAGGGATTCAGGGACCCCTCCACCACCGCTTCGCGGCGGTCCCCCTCCCCGTTCCGGGGAGGTATTGTCCTGAGCCTGCTCAGCCACCG
>CALCQB010000221.1 GCA_937897535.1 uncultured Novosphingobium sp.
GCGCCAGCCGTGCGGTTGGCGCGGTCCTGCCGGGCGCGGTGTCCGAAGGGCGGCGGCCGGTGGTGGTCTATGAAAGCACAGTCTATCCCGGCGTGACCGAGGATATCTGCGCGCCCGTGCTGGAGGAGGTTTCAGGCCACAAATGCGGCGAGGATTTCTTCCTCGGCTACAGCCCGGAGCGGATCAATCCGGGAGATCGCGAACATACGGTCGACAAGATCACCAAGGTCGTCTCGGGCCAGACCCCCGACGTGCTCGAACGGGTCGCCAACCTGTACAACGCGATCACCACCGGCGGGGTGTTCAAGGCCAGTTCGATCAAGGTGGCCGAAGCCGCCAAGGTGATCGAGAATGCCCAGCGCGATATCAACATCGCCTTCATGAACGAGATCGCCCAGATCTTTGCACGGATCGGGATTTCGACCTGGGATGTGCTCGAAGCCGCCGGGACCAAATGGAACTTCCTGCCGTTCACTCCGGGGCTGGTTGGGGGGCACTGCATCGGGATCGATCCATACTATCTCGCCCACCGCGCCCGCGAACTGGGGATCGAGCCGAACGTGATCACCGCCGGGCGCGGGATCAACGATTCGATGGCTGAATGGGTAGCGGGCGAACTCCATGCGGCGCGTGGGGGGCAGGGCGGCTCGACGCTGGTGCTCGGCCTGACTTTCAAGGAAAACATCCCCGACCTGCGCAACAGCAAGGTCGCCGATCTGGCCGCAGCGCTCTGCAAGCTGGGGCACAACGTCACGATCCACGATCCGCTGGCTGACGCTGGAGAAGCCAAGCACGAATACGGGGTAGACCTTGCGCCGTCACTGCCGGCGGGGCCGTTCGACCTGGTGTTGCTGGCGGTGCCGCATGGCGAATACCTGGCGCTGGGGTTCGATGCCCTGCGCGGCCTTGTTGCGCCCGGCGGAACCCTGGCCGACCTCAAGGGCGTGTTCGGCGGCAAGGCCGACTGGTCGCTCTGACTTGCGCCGGGCCGGGCAAGCTGTCACTGGCGCAGCATGACTGATCCCCGCGTTCTCAAGCTCGATGGCGTCCACAACTTCCGCGACTATGGCGGTTACCAAGGCGCGGGCGGGGCGCGGGTCAAGACTGGCCTGCTGTGGCGTTCGGCCCAGCACGGGGATGCCACCGATGCCGACCTTGCGGCGATCCACGGGCTGAGCTTTGCCCATGTGATCGACCTGCGCGGGCCGAGCGAGCGTGAGAGCAAGCCGTGCCGCCGCCACGACGACTTCGCCGGGCAGGTCTGGACCTATCCTGAGGAAACCGCCGGCCTCGCGCTCCATACCGAAGCCGCCAACGGCGTCTTGCAGGTCGCGGATGCCCGCGCTGCGATGATCCGGCTCTACGAGGGCATCGCCTTTCGCGAAAACCTGGTGCCGATGCTGCGGCTGTATCTCGAGCTCCTTCAGCGCGCCGACGGGCCAAGTCTGGTTCACTGCGTTGCCGGCAAGGACCGCACCGGCTTTGCCGTGGCGCTGCTGCAACGGATTCTGGGCGTCCATCCTGACGACGTCATGGCCGACTATCTGTTGACCAATGCCGCCAGTCGGCTTGAGGAGCGGATCGCTTCGAACGCGTTCAAGGATATGCCGCGCTATGCTGCGTTCGACCCCGATACGGTGCGGGCGCTGTGGGGGGTCGAGGCGGATTACCTTGAAACGGCCTTCGCGGCAGTGGGCCGGCAATACGGCACGCTCGACGCCTACCTTGAAGCGGTGCTGCAAATCGATGCCGACAAGCAGCAAGCGCTGCGCGCCGCTTACCTCGAGGGTTAGAGAAACGCGCGCACTTCAGCCATGAACCGGTCGAACTGGTCGTGGTGCAACCAGTGCCCGGCGTTCTCGAATTCGACCACCCGAGCGTCCTGGAACAGTTTGACCCGGCCGTCCTTGGCCGGGCTTGTGGCCCACGAATCGTTGCCATAGAGGAACAGCACCGGGCAGGTAATCGCCCGCCACAGTTCCTCGGACAGGTGCTGCGGGGTGTCCTCGAACGGCCAGACGTTGAGATAGGGATCGAACTTCCAGCTCCAGGTCCCGTCCTCGTTGCGGCTTGCCCCGTGGATCGTCAGGTGACGGGCCTGTTCGTCGGTGAGAAAGCCGTTTTCTTCTTTCATCCGGGCAAAGGCCGCCTCGATCGTCGGATAGCGGCGCGGGATCCGGCCCGAGGCAGCGCGGCGCTTTTCGATCCAGGTCCGGAACCGGTTGGCATAGCCATCGGCCTCGCGCTGGGCGCGGGTTTCGGCCGAGGGACCAAGCCCTTCGATGTTGACCAGCTTGCGGACCTTGTCCGGATAAAGCCCGGTAAACCGCGACGCGACGTTTCCACCCAGGGAGTGCGAGATGATCGTCACCTGCTCGTGCCCGAGGGTGTGGACCAGCTGGGCGAAGTCATAGACGAACGCGTTCATCTCGTAATTGCCGTCGGGTGCCCAGGCGCTGTCGCCGTGGCCGCGCAAGTCCGGCGCGATGACGTGCCAGTCTTTCGCCAGCTCTTCTGCCACCCAGTCCCACGAGCGGCTGTGATCGCGGCCACCGTGCTGGAGGATCAGCGGCGGCGCCTCCGGGTTGCCCCAATCGACGTAGTGGAGGCGCAGCCGCTGCGAGATGAAGCTGTTCGAGGTCGGTCCGTACGATGTCATGGCGCAGGGCTTTGCGCTGAAGCGGCGCGTCCGTCAATCCGGGGGAAATTTGCCGCGCAGGCACTGGTCTTGGCGCTGGCCGATGCCTATCTGCACCGGCAACGGAGGACGAGATGGCAACCCATACCACGCGCATGCTGATTATCGGTTCGGGACCGGCGGGGCTGTCCGCCGCGATCTATGGCGCGCGGGCGGGGATGCAGCCGATCGTGGTGCAGGGGCTCCAGCCCGGCGGGCAGCTGACCATCACCACCGATGTCGAGAACTACCCCGGCTTCCGCGATGTGATCCAGGGTCCGTGGCTGATGCAGGAAATGCAGGCCCAGGCCGAGCATGTCGGGACCCGGATGCTGTGGGATACGGTTCTGTCGGTCGACCTGTCCGGCCCGCCGTTCCGCGCGGTGGGTGACAGCGGCGATATCTACGAAGGCGAAACACTGGTGATCGCGACCGGCGCCCAGGCCAAGTGGCTCGGCGTGCCGGGCGAGCAGGAGCTGTCGGGCAAGGGCGTTTCGGCCTGCGCGACCTGCGACGGGTTCTTCTATCGCGGCAAGAAGGTGGTGGTGATCGGCGGCGGCAACACGGCGGTCGAGGAGGCGCTTTACCTCACCAACCATTCCCCCGACGTCACCCTGATCCACCGCCGTGACAATCTGCGCGCGGAAAAGATCCTGCAGGACCGGCTGTTCGCGCATCCCAACATCAAGGTGCTGTGGAACAAGGCCGTCGACCATTTTGTCGGCGGTGATACCGGGCTCATCGGGGTAAGCCTGACAGACACTGTCACCGGTGAAACCAGCGTCGAGCCGACCGATGGTGCGTTTGTGGCGATCGGTCATGCCCCCTCGACCGATCTGTTCCAGGGCAAGCTCGAAATGGACGCCGGCGGTTACCTGCTGGTCCAGCCCGGTACGCCCAAGACCGCGATCCATGGCGTGTTCGCCTGCGGCGATGTGATGGACCACGTCTACCGTCAGGCCGTCACCGCTGCCGGCACCGGCTGCATGGCCGCGCTCGACGCGGAACGGTTCCTGGCCGAGCGCGAGTTCGAAGCGGCGAAGGGCTAGGCTCCGCGCAGCGCGGCGAGGATCTGCCCTTGCAGCCAGACCCGGGCCTGCGGTTCGACAAAGCTGTGTCCGGCACCGGGACAGGTCCGGACCCGCGGATCATCCTTGTCCCATGCCGCGCGAAAGGCCTGCGCGGTGCGGTCGTTTCCGGCGAGCAGGATGGTCGCTGGGCCCGAAAATGTCTTTAACCCCTCGGCCATGTGCCGGGCAAGGTTGCTGGGCGGACCATCGGAACCGACCGCTTCGACCAGGCTGGCGGCCATGGCGGAAACCTTGACCTTGCCGCCGAGCAGCCGCTTCCATGCCGCCGGATTGAACAACCGCCGCAGGTAATAACTGCGCAGTGCGGTGGGCGGCATCGGGGTAGGTTCAGCCTCAGCCGGTGTCACGGGCTCGGGATCGAAGGTCCAGGGGTTGGCCAACACCAGTGCGTCGCAGCCAGCGCCGCTGGCCAGCATCAGCGCGCTGGCCGCATCGCAATTACCATAGGCGATGATCTTGCGCAGCGCCGGAACTTGCGCGCGGAAGGCATTGATCGCAGAGGTAATGTCGGGACCGCTGGCAGTGAAAGTGCCGTTCTCGCCTTCGCTGTCACCCACGCCGCGCCGGTCGAACCGCAGCACCGGAAAGCCTGACCCGGCGATCCTGTTCGCCAGCTGGGCCTGGCTGCCCCAGGGTCCGGCGCGCAATTCGTTGCCGCCGCTGACGATCAGCAGCCCGGTGGTGGCGCTGCCCATATCAAGCGACCCGGCCAGTTGCGCGCCCTCGCAGGCAAAGGTGAAATGCCTGCGGTTCACGCGGTCAGAGCCATGGCCAGCACAGCGGCCAGCGCATCGGCCTGGGCCGGGTCTTCGTCCGGCTCGGCCCGCAGCCACAAGGCGCCACTGCCGATGGTCTCCTGGTCGACCGCAACCAGCCCCGGACGCTTGGTAGGCAGCGATCCTTCGAGCTGGCGGATCATTTCCGCCGAGAGCGGCCAGCCGGCCAGTTCCAGACCGTTGGCCTTGCCCCGTTCCATCAGTTCGGCGGCATCTTCCTCCACCCCGGCCTCGCGGGCAGCGATGATCCGGGCGCGGAGCAGGGTCTTGAGCAGGCTGGCACCCTTGACCGGGGCATAGAGCCAGCCGGGCAGGGCGGGCGGCAGGAAGCGCGGCAGCCGGCCCTTCTGCGTGAGTTCCACATAGTCGACCAGTGCGCCGGCGGCCGCGATCTCGGCCCGGCCGAAGGTGCCGAAGCCGTCGAGCGACACTCCGAAGTTGTGGACGCGGACGAGAGGCATTCGAGGACTCCTCGGGG
>CALCQB010000222.1 GCA_937897535.1 uncultured Novosphingobium sp.
CAATCCACCCATGGACCGGCTGCACCGGCTCCACCTAGCCGCTGCCCAGAGGCCTTTCGCGGCCTATCTCAGCTGCTCGGATTCCCGCGTTCCACCCGAACTGCTGTTCGAACGCGGGCTGGGCGAACTGTTCATTGTCCGCAACGCCGGCAACACGCTTTGCGCCACGGCGCTCGGGAGTCTCGAATTTGCCGTCACCCAGTTGCAGGTGCCGCTGATCGTCGTGATGGGCCACGAAGCCTGCGGTGCCATCCGCGCGGCCGTGTCGGTGGCCCGTGGCGAAACCGCCTACAGCAGTAATGTCTCGAAGGTGCTGCAGTCGTTGCTCCCGGCCGTGCTTGAAGCCGATCCCTGGGCGGAAGACCTGTGCAACGCCGCCGCTCTTTGTAATGTCCGCAAGGTCGTGAAGGAGCTGCAGAAGGAGGCATCTCCCGCACTGCTCGATCCACAAGCGGCAGGCCGTTTACTGGTAGTCGGTGCCTACTACCACCTCGATTCCGGACGAGTAGAATTTCTGGACCAGTGAAGACCGCACCAGGCGGTGACTGTCATCCTCATGCGCCGTCTGGCTGCAGCACCATCGGAAATGTCTTTCGCTCCCGCGCTGACAATTCAGGGGAAGCATTGAAACCGATTCCGCAGTTGGTTTACAAGCACACCGTACGCAGTGGCACTGTTTGAATTACTCATTTTAAAACATGAACTTGGTTTGAATTTTGAGCGTGGTGTCCAAACGATTTGACGGCAAAGTGCAATTTGCAAACGAAATCGTCTCGTATTCATGCATCTGAAATTGCGTTTTTATTTTCGAATCTGAATGAATTAGCACACATTGCATCGAGCGCAGGGCATATACTGGCGCGACATGCCTCGAAGACCATGGTTCGGCACTGTTGTCATCACCATCAGCGGTTCTGGCTGGTACAGTAAATGGCCCAGTCGGCCATCATGACGCGGCGCTTGTCGAGGTAGTTGGTGCGCCGATAGGCGGCCTCGACCTTGTTGGCGACAGTGTGCGCCAGGGCCGCTTCAGCGACCTCTCCCGGGTAGCTGGTCTGCTCTGCTGCCCAGTCGCGAAACGCTGAGCGGAAGCCGTGCACCGTGTAGGGAATGTCGGCGCAACGCAGGATCTTGAGCAGGGTCATGTCGGACAGTGGACGACGCACATCGCGTCCCGGGAATAGCAGGTTGCCGCACGGGGCATGGTACTGCCTGGCGCGCTCCAGCACGTCGATCGCGGCCACAGAGAGGGGTACGACATGTTCCTTGGCCACCTTCATTCTGGAGGCTGGGATGGTCCAGAGTTTTGCTTCCAAATCGATCTCGTTCCACTTGGCGCCGCGTACCTCTCCCGACCTTGCAGCGGTCAGGATCAGGAACTCCAGCGCAAGCCTCGGGGCGCTCAACCGGGCATGCAGGTGCGCCATGAATGACGGCACTGCATCATAGGGCATAGCGGCAAAATGACTGTCCTTCTTGGGCTGCCTTGGCAGAACCCGACTGACCGAACGCATCGGCGCCTCGGTGGGGCGCATGCCGTTTGCATAGGCCCAATCGAGCACCACCCCGAGACGCTGTTTGACCCGCCGTGCGGTCTCCGGCTTCGTCAGCCAGATCGGCAGCAGCACCTCGCGGATCAACGGACCTTCGATGTCGTTGACCAGACGGTTAGCCAATACCGGGAAGGCATAGTGCTCGAGCGTGGATATCCACTGATCCTGGTGCTTGCCGTTCTTCCAGCTTACCTTCTGCTCGCCATGAACGCGCAGGGCGGCCGCTTTTAAGGTCAGGATTTCCAACTTGCGCCGCTTACGCTCCGCCACCGGATCGATCCCGCGCTGGATGTCGCGCCGCAGTTCGAAGGCTGCATCGCGGGCTTCCTTCAAGGACACCAGCGCCAGCGAACCGAGCCGGATATCGCGCCGCCTGCCATTCACAGTAGCGCGGAGCTGCCAGTTGCCCTTGTTCTGTCCCGTCAGTTCCAGGAACAGACCGTCGCCATCGTTGTAACGCCCGGGTTCCTTGAGGTTTCGAATCTGCAGTTGCGTGAGCCGGCCCATGATCGATCATCCTGTTCCGCCCCCACAATCTCCCCCACACTCCAAGCCGGATTTGGGGAGATTATTGAGAACAATATAAGAACATAGCAAGCGCGATCAAGACCGAAAAATCGCAGAATTCTGCGGCTTTCAGAGACTAGCCGGGCTTTCCTGGGATGATATAGATGGCGGAGCGGGAGGGATTCGAACCCTCGATACGCTTTTGGCGTATACTCACTTTCCAGGCGAGCGCCTTCGACCACTCGGCCACCGCTCCGCATGCACTGGAATGGCGCGCCCTAGCCGCTGTGCCGGGGTTTCGCAAGCGCGGGCGGTCTGGCAGGGTGCGTGGCATGATCCGGACCTTTGGCCTTGCCCCTTCCTTGAGTGAAATCGAACTGCTGGCGCGCGCTGCGCTGGAGCGGCTGCCGGAGCAGTTCGCCGTGCACCTGTCCGAAGTGCGGCTGGTGGTCGAGGACTTTGCCGACGCCGAGACGCTCGCGGCGCTGGGCCTGGCCGACCCGTTCGAACTGACCGGGCTCTACGAGGGCTGGCCGGTTGGCGAGAAGCATTCGGCGCCGTCCGGGGCCTTGCCCGACCGGATCCGGCTGTTCCGCTCGGCCATCCTCGATGAATGGATCGCGCGGGGGGACGAGACCCTCGAGCATCTGGTGGCGCATGTCCTGATCCACGAGGTCGGGCATCACTTCGGGTTGTCGGACGCCGATATCGAGGCGCTCGAGGAGCAGGACTGAAGCCGGGTTGGTTGATGTAGTTGCATCCGCGTGGCACCGTTCAAAGGGCGCTGCGGGCGGGTCCGGGAATGACGGCTTTAACGAGCGCCAGCAATCCTGACAGGTTTTGCCGGTGTCGGAAAATCGCCACGCTTTTCAGGACGGAGTTGCGGTGGCAGGATACACAAATGCACAAGGTCATCCTCCCCATCGCCGCCCTGCTTGCCGGGTGCCAGTTCACCTATGCGCTGCCGGTGCATGCCCAAGCCTCGGCCGCGCAAGCCGCCGGGCGGACCAGGCCCTCGCCGCTGGCACCCAGCGAGATTGTCGCCGCCGCGCCCAAGAGGGACTGGACCGCGATTCCCACGTCCGACCTGCTGGTGATAGACCTAGCGCCGGATGCGAAAGGCAAGCCGCGCCGGGTGGTATTCCAGCTTATGCCGCTGCCGTTCAGCCAAGGCTGGATCGGCAACATTCGCAAACTCGCCGCGGCGCACTGGTGGGACGGGCTGAGCATCAACCGGGTGCAGGACAACTATGTCGTGCAGTGGGGCGACGGGAATGCGGAAGATCCGAAGAGGGCGAGGGCCTTGCCGGCGGGGTTGGCGGTTGTTCCGGAAAGTGAATATCTGAGTAAGCCCTTGCAATACCGCATGGCACCCGCCTTCCAGGTCAATCTTGGCTCGGATGCCTATGCCAAAACCAATTGGTTCGACCACGGTTGGCCGGTCGGAAGCGAAGGCGGAACAGTCTGGCCCGTCCACTGCTACGGCATGGTCGGCGTCGGTCGCGACCTCTCCCCCAACACCGGCTCCGGCGCCGAACTCTACGTGGTGATCGGCCATGCCCCGCGGCATCTCGATCGCAACATCGCGCTGGTCGGGCGGGTGATCGAAGGGATCGAGCACTTGTCCAGCCTGCCGCGCGGGACTGGCGGGCTGGGGTTTTATGAAACACCCGAGGAGCGGACCGGCATCGCGGCGATCCGGCTCGGCGGCGAGGTTGCGGGCCTGCCCGCTTACGAATACCTTTCCACCGAAAGCCAGAGCTTCGCCCGCTACGCCGACGCCCGCGCCAACCGCCGCGATGCGTTCTTCATCCGGCCGGCCGAGGGTGCGGATATCTGCAACATCCCCGTGCCGGTGCGGCGGGCGAAGTGATCTGTTTCACCCGAAGGACCGAATGAGGCAGTGTTTGGGGCGAAGCCCTTCCTTCAATTCGCCTTCGGCTCTGTCACGGCGTGACAGACAAATGATCGCTTGCGGCGCACAGGACCGCTTGGGTTCTTCGGGTGAAAGCCCCCTTATCCTCCGCGTGAAAGCCAAATGACCGAGCGCCTCACCCACACCGGCCCGCTGTGGCGCTGGACCAGTCCGACCGCTCCGGCGGCGTGGCATTTCATCACCATTGACGGCGCGGCTGGCGAGGCGCTGTCGGGGACGGCGCTGATGCGGCGGCTGGAGAAGTCGATCGGCGGGTTCGGCTCGCTGAAGGTCACCGCGACGATCGGGGATTCGGTGTTCAAGACCTCGCTGTTTCCGAGCAAGGGCGCGGGCTGGATGCTGCCGGTCAAGGCCAGCGTCCGCAAGGCCGAAGGGATCGGCGCGGGCGATGTGGTCGAGGTGGTGCTCGAGGTTTGACGTCCGGCTTCGATAGCAAGGGCGGAAGGGTTCACGCAGAGGCGCGGAGAAGTAGGGAGAGGCGCAGAGGGGTAGCGCAATCGGCGAAGCCGCCTTGAATCGGATGAAGTTGCGGTTGGCGGAGCATCGGAATCATCCAGCGGCTTCGCCGCAAGCTCAACACACTCCGCGCCTCTGCGTTTTTCTTTCTCTGCGGCCTCTGCGTGAAACCTGTTCAAGCGCGACCTTTGCCGCAAGGGCGGGATCACTTGCCCGTGCCGCTCCACCACCTGCGGTGGTCCCCCTCCCCGTAGCGGGGAGGAATTTCAGCCCTGCATCAGTTCGATCCGGTTACCGAAAGGATCGGCCACAAAGCACCGCGCGCGGCCATCAACCGGATCGTCGTCACGGACGGAAACATCATTGCCGCGAAGGACTTTGACCAGCCCGGCGAGATCGTCGACCAGCAGCGCCGGATGGGCTTTGAGGGCGGCGCGAAAATCGGCCTCGACCCCTAGGTGAACTTTCACCCCCGGCGCTTCGAACCAGCACCCGCCGCGCGCGGCCAGTTCGGGTGGCTTGGCCCGTTCGGGCAGGCCGAGCAGGCCGGTGTAAAAGGCGCGCGCCG
>CALCQB010000223.1 GCA_937897535.1 uncultured Novosphingobium sp.
GATGGCGAGGCCGACCCGGCGCGCGCTGGCATCGCTGACGGCACCCGATACAGTCACGGCAATGAACTTCTGCGCGCCTTCGCCGTCGCGCACAACGAGATGCGCGAGCTGGCGGCAGACGTCATGAAGCGCGGCGGCGAAGGCATCTGCGCCGGGGCTGTCCGCCGAAACCAGCGGGGCATTGCCCGCCGCGCCCGTCGCGAAGGCCAGCACGGTGTCGCTGGTCGAGGTGTCGCTGTCGACGGTGATGCAGTTGAAGGTGTGCTGGTTGGCCTCGCTCAGCAGCCGCTGCAGATAAGCAGGCGCAATCGCGCAGTCGGTGAAGACATAGCCCAGCATCGTTGCCATGTCGGGCGCGATCATTCCGCTGCCCTTGATGATCGCGGCGAGCGTAACGGTCTTGCCGCCGACCACCGCGCGTGCCGTCGCGCCTTTGGCGAAGGTATCGGTGGTGCCAATCGTGTTGGCGGCGTCTTCCCAGCCGCACGGTGTGGCGATCAGCGCGGCTTCGATCCCGGCCCTCGCCTTGTCCTTGGGCAGGGGCACGCCGATCACCCCGGTCGAGCAGACGAACACCTGCTCGGGCCCGCAACCGAGATGCGCGGCGACTTGGCCCATGATCTGCTCGACCGCCTCGCGCCCACGATAGCCGGTGAAGGCGTTCGAGTTCCCGGCATTGACCACCAGCGCCCGCGCCTGACCCTGCACGATGTTGGCCCGGCCCAGTTCAACTTCGGACGAGCAGCAGACATTGCGGGTGAACACTCCCGCAACCGCCGTGCCCGGAGCCAGTTCGACGTAAGTCAGGTCGCAGCGGCCCCAGTCCTTGTACCCGGCCCGCACCACGCGCAGCGTCACGCCGCCGATGGCGGGAATGGCGGGGAACGGGCGGGCGAGGGGCGAGATGGGGTGGGCCATAGTCTGCGCCTAGCTTCGCCGCGCCCGGTCGGCAACGGTAGATCGCAGCGTGTCTGCTACTGCCCCAGCCCGATCAGCGCCATCGGTCCGGCCTTGTCGCGCGGCGTGATGACCCATTCGAGCCGCTTGCCGGCTGGGTCCGCCTTGGGGCCTTCGTCGGTGTTGTTGGCCAGAATCGTGCCGTCGGTTGTCAGCACGAACTTGCCGTCGATCTGCGGCAGACCGGGCATCGCTTCGCTGGTTGCCGCGCCGCCCTTTTCTGCTGCGATCATCTGCGCCAGACTGCCGAACCCGCCGGCCATCCCGGTGTTGTCGGCGGCGAGGCCCGGCGAATCGAGCCGGACCGAGCCATCGGCGCGGCGATTGAGCACGAAGAACGGCACGACCTGCGACATCTTCTCCAGGGTCGGAAAGGCGAAGTCATGGCTCAACTGGCCGCTGACCCGGAAATCGACCAGATAGATGCCATTGCCCTTGTAAACCACCGAGTTCCAGCCGGCCTGGCGGCGCAACCGTACGGCCAGCTCCTCAGCCGCCTTGGGGTCGCTGGGATCGATCCCGCCGAGCATGGCCTTGGCCATCTCCAGGTCTTTCTTGCGCTTGTCGGCCTGGGCCTTCTGCTCAGTTTCCCAGTTCTGCTTCTGCTCGGCCAGCTCTTCCTTGGTGCATTCCCGCACCTGCTCCATCGCATCGTCGTCGTAGCAGGGCTTGGCTGCAAACGGCTCGGCCTTGTCGGTCGCCTTCATCAGTTCGGACAGCCCGAGCACGAAAATCTCGCCCTTGTAGCTGTAGCTGAACTGCCCGTTCTTGCGCAGATCGAGCGCGGCTTCGAACTTGCCGGGACTGACCAGACAGGCGGCCAGCAGCAGGCTGAGCGCGGCGGCCAGCCCGGCGGCGGCGATCCGGCGCAAGTTGGCAGGAAGATTCATGGCAGGCACCCCCGGGTCAGGCGCGCGTGGCGATTGCGTAAAGCGCGATCGCGGCGGCGTTGGAAACGTTGAGGCTTTCTATGGCGCTGGTGATCGGCAGTCGAGCGATTGTATCGCAATGCTGCTTGATGTTGTGGCGCATGCCTTCGCCCTCGGCGCCCAGCACCAGCGCGACCGGGCCGGCCGGGAGCGCCTCGCCCAGCGTCTCGGTCCCATCGCCGTCGAGGCCGATCCGCCAGTATCCGGCCTCGGCCAGCTCTTCCAGCGCGCGGGACAGATTGACCACCCGGACCCACGGCACCACTTCCATTGCACCCGAGGCGCTCTTGGCGACCGTGCCCGATTCGGGTGGGGCGTGGCGATCCTGGGTGACGATCGCGGCCGCGCCGAACGCGGCGGCCGAACGCAGGATCGCGCCGACGTTGTGCGGATCGGTAACCTGATCGAGCACCAGGATCGGGCGGTCGGAAGCGATGTCCATCACTTCGTCGAGGAACACGTCTTCGAGCGCATTGCATTCCAGCACCAGCCCCTGGTGCGGCGCATCACGGGCGACCAGCCGGGCGAGATCGCCCGCAGAAGCATATTCGACCGGGAAATTGGCCGGCAGTTCCCCATCGAGGCTGGCGACGCCTTCCTGGGTTGCCCACAGCTTGCGGTGGCTGCGTTCCGGGTTCTTGAGCGCGGCTTCGACCGCGTGACGGCCCCACAGCCGCACCGCGCCGGTGCTGGCCCGGCCCGAACCACGCCCGCCTTGCATCCGCCCGGCGCGACCGCGCTTCGGCTTTTCCTTCTTGCCTTCAACCTGGCGGCTCATCTCGAGAATCCCCTTTGCATCGCGGGTCTGTAGGGGATGGGGACCGGCAGGGCTAGATGCGCGATTGTGCGCCTGGCGCTGGAAGCTGGTGGTGGACAGGGGTGGATTCGAACCACCGTACGCTCTCGCGGGCAGATTTACAGTCTGCTGCCATTAACCACTCGGCCACCTGTCCACACCAGATCGCCGGTGCCGGGTCGCCCCGGAATTGCAGGCCCCCAAAGGGAGCCGTCCGGCCGAGAGGCGCGCATTTGGCGAAGCATCGCCGCGCTGTCAATGGGCGATTGGCGGCGCGGTGGGTTGCCGAGGCTGCAAACCACCGGTAGGACGGCGCGCCATGAGCGAAATCACTCCCGTTATCTCGTCGACCGGGCTTTTCACCCCGCCCGAATCCATCAGCAATGCCGAGCTGGTCGAGAGCTTCAACAGCTATGTCGAGCGCTTCAATGCGCGCCACGCGGCGGAAATCGAGGCTGGTTCGATCACCGCTTTGGCGCCCAGTTCGGTCGAATTCATCGAGAAGGCCAGCGGGATCAAGGCCCGGCACGTCATGAGCAAGGCGTCGCTGCTCGACCCCGAGATCATGACCCCGCGCTGGGCCGAGCGGCCGGACGAGGAGCTGTCAGTGCTGGCCGAAATGGGGGTCAAGGCCGCGCAGGACGCGTTGGCGCGCGCGGGCCGCGACGCCGCCGATGTCGATGCAGTGCTGTGCGCCTGCTCGAACCTGCAGCGACCCTATCCGGCGATCGCGATCGAAATCCAGGCCGCGCTCGGGATCGAGGGCTTCGGGTTCGACATGAATGTCGCCTGCTCGTCGGCCACCTTCGGGATCCAGACTGCCGCTGATTTCATCCGGGCCGGTCACGCCCGCTCGGTGCTGGTGGTCAGCCCGGAGATCTGCACCGGCCACAACAACATGCGCAACCGCGACAGCCATTTCATTTTCGGCGACGTCGCAACCGCGGTGCTGGTCGAGGCCAAGGACCTCGCCCCGGCGCAGCATTGGGACATCGTCGGGACCCGGCTCAAGACCGTCTATTCCAACAATATCCGCAACAACTTCGGCTTTCTCAACTGCGCGACGCCCGAGACGATCGGCACCCCCGACAAGCTGTTCGTCCAGGAAGGCCGCAAGGTGTTCAAGGAAGTGGTGCCGATGGTGGCGGCGATGATCGCCGACCATGCCGGCGATCTCGGGCTCGATGCGGCGACGCTGCGGCGGCTGTGGCTACACCAGGCCAACCAGGGAATGAACCGGCTGATCGCGCAGCGGGTGCTCGGCCACGAGGCCAGCGAAGACGAAAGCCCGACCGTGCTCGATTCCTACGGTAATACCTCCAGCGCGGGTTCGATCATCGCGTTTCACCTCAACAATGCGGATCTCGCGGCCAACGACACCGGCGTGATCTGCTCCTTCGGTGCGGGCTATTCTGCCGGCACCGTGTTCGTACGGAAGGCAGCCTGATGGCCGGCGATATTTTGGACAACCGTGGACGCGGCGAGGCGGCCTGGTCATGGCCCAGCATTCATCCCGAGGGCCGCGTTTTCGCGCTGATCGCGGCAGTGCTGAGCCTGGGCTGCGCGCTGTTCGCCTGGGAGACGGTCGCCTGGCCGCTCGGCGCGCTGGTGCTGGGCATCCTGGCATTCTTCCGCGATCCCAAGCGGGTGACGCCGCAAGGCGATAACCTGATCGTCTCGCCGGCCGATGGCCTGATCACCCTGATCAAGCAGATGGATCCGCCGCGTGAACTGGTATTCGATGACGGAACCGGTGCGCCGGGCCTGCCCAGCGGGCCGGTGACGCGGATTTCGATCTTCATGTCGGTGTTCGACGTCCACATCAACCGCGCGCCGATTGGTGGCACGGTTCGTCGGGTGATCTATATCCCCGGCCGGTTCCTGAACGCCGATCTCGACAAGGCGAGCGAAGAGAACGAGCGCCAACACATCCTGATCGAACGCGGCGACGGGACCCGGATCGGGTTCACCCAGATCGCCGGGCTGATCGCGCGGCGGATCGTGCCGTTCGTCAAGCCGGCGGATATGCTCGCCGCCGGGCAGCGGGTCGGACTGATCCGCTTTGGCAGCCGGGTCGATGTCTACCTGCCGGCCGGGACCGAGCCCAAGGTGCTGATCGGGCAGAAGGTGATTGCCGGGGAAACCGTGCTCGCCGAGATCGGCTCGGCGCTGTTGATCGAGGGTGCCCGCCAGTGAACGAGGACGAACCCCGCGCTGCCGGGCTGACGCTGCGGGCGATGGTGCCCAACGCGATCACGGCGGCGGCGCTGTGCGCGGGGCTGACCGGCATCCGCTTTGCGATCACCGGCGATTTCGACCGGGCCGTGCTGGCGGTGGTGCTGGCCGGGATGCTCGACGGGATCGACGGGCGGATCGCGCGGCTGCTCAAGGCCCAGTCGCGGTTCGGGGCCGAGCTCGACAGCTTGGCCGACAACGTCTCGTTCGGGGTGGCCCCGGCGCTGATCCTGTTCCTGTGGTCGCTCAACGATCTGCCGCGGCTCGGCTGGTTCGCGGCGCTGGCCTATGCAGTGGCCTGCGCGCTGCGGCTGGCCCGCTACAACGCCCGGATCGACATGGCCGACGAACCGCGCAAGACCGCCGGGTTCCTGACCGGGGTTCCGGCGCCGGTCGGGGCCGGGCTGGTGTTCCTGCCGCTATACCTGTGGATCGTCACCGATAACGAGCAGTTCCGCGATCCGCTGCTGGTCGGACCCTGGCTGATCGCCATGGCGTTCCTGATGATCTCCAACGTCGCCACGCTCAGCTGGGGCAAGCTGCGACTGCGCAAGAATTTCCGGCTGGAGGCGCTGCTGTTCTTCGGGCTGGTCGGTGCGGCGATATTGACCGAGCCATGGCTGACCCTGATCGCGATCTGCGCGGTCTATCTGATGCTGTTGCCGCTCGGGATAATCTCGTATGCCCGGATCAAGCGGCAGCGCGCGCGGGGAGCGGACGCGGCAGGCTGACCATGGTGCGGCGGCGCAGCGGAACCACCTTGCCGTCGTTATAGCTGACCCGCAGCTCGCGGATGGTGAACCGCACTTCGCGTTCCGGCGGGCATTCGGCCAAGGCTTGCCGGAGCGCGGCGACCTGGGGCAGGGCAGTCCGCAGCGAACGGGTCAAGGATGCCAGCCCGAAGATGCCGCCGAAGGTGAGCAGAACCGAGAGTTCGATCGCAAACATCGCCAAATCCTTTTCTCCGCCTGTGGACAGGCTTGTGGATTAATGCGGTACGGATTAGAAAGTTCCCATTCCGTTCCAATGGCGACGGTGTTCCCTATATGTTCCAGCGTGTCAAACGCTTTTTGTGAGCGCCGCCGGGCGGGTTTCGCCAATTAGCACTGGATTTTGCCTGCAGGCCCGGCTAAGCGCGCCCGGCTTGCAGGCGATAGCGGCAGTTTTCCGCCACTTTCGTGTCTTGCCAGCAAATCCACATGGGAAGCACCAGACACCGGTGCCGCAGCGGAAGATGTCCGCACGGTTCCAGTTTCCCAGAGGTCCAAACCGGAAGGAATTATCTTATGGCGGCTCCAGTCGTCACCATGCAGCAATTGATCGAGGCCGGCGCACACTTCGGCCACCAGACCCACCGCTGGAACCCGCGGATGAAGCCGTATATCTTCGGCGCCCGCAACGGCATCCACATCCTTGACCTGTCGCAGACCGTGCCGCTGTTTGCGCGCGCGCTCGACTTCGTCGACGCCACCGTCCGCGCCGGCGGCAAGGTGCTGTTCGTCGGCACCAAGCGCCAGGCCCAGGGCCCGATCGCTGATTATGCCCGTTCGGCCGGTCAGCACTTCGTCAACCACCGCTGGCTCGGCGGGATGCTGACCAACTGGAAGACCATTTCCGGTTCGATCAAGCGCCTCAAGACGCTCGAAGAGCAGCTCGTTGGCGACACCGCCGGTCTGACCAAGAAGGAAGTGCTCAACCTGACCCGCGAACGCGACAAGCTTGAGCTGTCGCTCGGCGGGATCCGCGACATGGGCGGCATTCCGGACGTGATGTTCGTGATCGACGCCAACAAGGAAGAACTGGCGATCAAGGAAGCCAACGTGCTGGGTATCCCGGTCGTCGCGATCCTCGATTCGAACGTTTCGCCCGATGGCATCGCCTTCCCGATCCCGGCCAACGACGACGCCAGCCGCGCAATCGCGCTGTACTGCCAGGCCGTGGCTGCTGCCGCGACCAAGGGCCGTCAGGAAGCCGTGGTTGATTCGGGCGTCGATGTCGGCGCGCTGGAAGTGGCCCCGGTCGAACCGGTCGTGGTCGAAGCTCCGGTTGCCGAAGAAGCCGCTGCCGACGTAGCCGCTGTCGAAGAACCCGCGACCGAAGCCTGAGCGCTTCGCGTCTCCAAACTGTAGTGAGCCGGGGCCAGTGGCCCCGGCCGCCAGCCCATTTCAAAAAGGACCTGTCACATGGCTTACACCGCCACTGACGTGAAGAACCTGCGCGAGCGCACCGGCGCCGGCATGATGGATTGCAAGAAGGCAATGGACGAAACCGGCGGCGACATGGAAGCCGCGGTCGATCTGCTGCGCGCCAAGGGCCTCGCCGCCGTCGCCAAGAAGTCCAGCCGCACCGCGGCCGAGGGCCTGGTCGGCGTCGCCGTCTCGGGGACCAAGGGCGTTGCGGTCGAAGTAAACTCGGAAACCGATTTCGTCGCCAAGAACGACCAGTTCCAGGACTTTGTGCGCAAGACCACCGAAGTCGCGCTCGGCGCCGCTTCGGACGATATCGAAGCGCTCAAGGCTGCAGCCTATCCGGGCGGCGGAACCGTCACCGACAAGCTGACCAACAACGTCGCGACCATCGGTGAAAACCAGCAGGTCCGCCGGATGAAGACCGTTTCGGTCGCCAGCGGTCTGGTCGTGCCCTACATGCACAACGCCGCCGCGCCGATGCTCGGCAAGATCGGCGTGCTGGTCGCGCTGGAATCGGACGCCGGGGCCGACGTGCTCGAGCCGCTCGGCAAGCAGATCGCGATGCACATCGCCGCTGCCTTCCCGCAGGCGCTGAGCGCTGACGGCCTCGACGCCGACATGATCGCGCGCGAACGCAAGATCGCCGCCGAAAAGGCAGCGGAAAGCGGCAAGCCCGCCGAAGTCCAGGCCAAGATGGTCGATGGCGCAGTCGCGAAGTTCGCCAAGGACAACGCGCTGCTCAGCCAGCTGTTCGTGATGGACAACAAGACCCCGGTTGCCCAGGTGGTCGAGCAGGCCGGCAAGGCCGCCGGCACCAAGATCGTGCTGAAGGACTATGTCCGCTTCCAGCTCGGCGAAGGCATCGAAAAGGAAGTCTCCGACTTCGCGGCGGAAGTTGCCGCCGCTGCCGGTCTGGGCTGAACGCAAAGATACTCTTCATTCGCACTTCGTGAGGATGGAGAGGATCAAGAAAGTCGAAAGGGCGCGGGCTGCGAAGTCCGCGCCCTTTTCTCATGAATTCTCCGTGCAGTTCTTGGCATCGCCAGCCCAGCGGTATAAGGCCCCTCCAACCCTGAAACAGCGATGCCAGCACCCATGTCCAAGCCCGCCTACAAACGCATCCTGCTCAAGCTTTCCGGCGAAGTGCTGATGGGCAACCAGCAGTTCGGGATCGATCCCGAATTCGTCGCCGAACTGGCGAAGGAAGTGCAGGCGGCCAAGGATACCGGGTTGGAAGTGTGCCTGGTGATCGGCGGCGGCAATATCTTTCGCGGGATGGCCGGGGCGGCCAAGGGGATGGACCGTGCCCAGGCCGATTACATGGGCATGCTGGCGACCGTGATGAACGCGCTGGCGATGCAGAACGCGCTCGAGCAGCTCGGCGTGCCGACCCGGGTGCAGTCGGCGATCGAAATGGACAAGGTTTGCGAGCCGGTGATCCGCCGCCGGGCCGAACGGCACCTTGAAAAGGGCCGGGTGGTGATCTTCGCCGCCGGGGTCGGCGCACCCTATTTCACCACCGACAGCGGCGCTGCCCTGCGCGCGGCTGAAATGGGCTGCGATGCGCTGCTCAAGGGCACCTCGGTCGACGGGATCTATGACAGCGACCCCAAGACCAATCCAAACGCAAAGCGTTATGATACAGTTGATTATGGCACAGTTTTGTCACATGACCTTAAGGTGATGGACGCCTCTGCCGTGGCGTTGTGCCGTGACAACGCCATTCCCATCGTCGTCTTCTCGATCCGCGAAAAGGGCAACCTGGCCAAGGTGCTGCGCGGCGAGGGGACCCAGACCATTGTAAGGAAGGGCTGAACCATGGCCAAGTATGACAAGGCCGATCTTGAGCGCCGGATGAAGGGCGCGGTCGAATCGCTGCGCAGCGATCTCGGCGGCCTGCGCACCGGACGCGCCAACACCGCGCTGCTCGATCCGATCGTGGTCGAGGTCTATGGCAGCAAGATGCCGCTCAACCAGGTCGCGACCGTTTCCGCGCCCGAACCGCGGATGCTGTCGGTCCAGGTGTGGGACAAGTCGAACGTCACCCCGGTCGAAAAGGCGATCCGCTCGGCCGGGCTCGGGCTCAACCCGATCAACGATGGCAACAACATCCGCCTGCCGATCCCCGACCTGACCGAGGAACGCCGCAAGGAACTGGCCAAGCTGTCGCACTCCTATGCCGAAAAGGCCCGGATCGCGATCCGCAACGTCCGCCGCGATGGGATCGACAACCTCAAGGCCGACGAGGCCAAAAAGGAAATCTCGGAAGACGAGCGCAAGCGCGGCGAGGCCGAAGTCCAGAAGCTGACCGACGAGATCATCAAGGCTGCCGACGAAGTCGCGGCGCAGAAGGAACAGGAAATCCTCGGCAAGTGACCGCCAAGCGCGCCACGCAGGGCGCGCGTCACGTCGCCATCATCATGGATGGCAACGGGCGCTGGGCCAAAAAGCGCCACTTGCCGCGCGCGATGGGGCACCAGCGCGGGGTCGAGGCGGTGCGCACCCTGGTCCGCGCCGCGCGTGAAATGGGGCTCGAGGCGCTGACCCTCTACGCCTTCAGCACCGAAAACTGGCGGCGCAGCGAGGAAGAAGTTTCGGTCCTGATGGGGCTGCTCAAGCGCTACATCCAGGCCGATCTCGAGGAATTCGTTGCCAACAATGTCCGGCTGAAAATCATCGGCGAATACAGGGTGCTGGCAGCCGATATTGTCGAACTGCTGGATCAGGCACTGGCCCGCACCGCGCACAACGACGGCACTACGCTGGTGGTCGCGCTCAACTATGGCTCGCAAGACGAAATCGCCCGCGCCGCGAGCAAGGCCGCCGCGAAGGGTGCGATCACGCCAGAGAGTATCGAGGCCGAACTGGATACGGCGGGGCTGCCCCCACTCGATCTGCTGATCCGCACCTCGGGCGAGGTCCGGCTGTCGAACTTCCTGCTGTGGCAAGCTGCCTATGCCGAGATGGTGTTCACCGACGTGCTGTGGCCCGATTTTACGCCCGCGCATCTGGCGGAGGCGCTGGCTGAATTTGCTGGACGGGAGCGACGCTATGGTGGGCGGTAGGACAACATCCAAACCAACCAAACCCGTCACCCTGAACTTGGTTCAGGGTCCATTCTCCGGCAAGGGCCGAAGCGTTGTGCCGCAGCAAGGCCGCGCCGTCCGGTCGCTTTCGGCAACACCTGCGCATGCGACAAGATGGACCCTGAAACGAGTTCAGGGTGACGGTGAATTGAGGTGGGTCGCGTGATCGCCACCCCACCCAAAAAGTCCGACCTCGGCGTGCGGGCACTCTCGGCTATCGTAATGATCGCAGTTGCCGGGACCGCATTGTGGCTCGGCGGCTGGGCCTGGACGCTTTTCGTCGCGGCAGTCGGCTTCGGCGTGCTGTGGGAATGGCGTGCGTTGGTCCGCGGCTTCGTGCCGAGCGTGACCGGGCAGGCGGCCTGGCTGTTTGGCGGCGTGCTCTACATCGGTTTTTCGATGGCAATGCTGATCGCGCTGCGCGGCGGAGGGACGGGGACTCAATCTTTGTTGATGATCGTTTTCGGCGTCATCGGCACCGATGTGGGCGCGTTCTTTGCCGGACGCACTTTCGGAGGCCCGAAGATTGCACCCGCGATCAGTCCGTCCAAAACCTGGTCAGGCCTCGTAGGCGGAGGCTGTGGCGCTGCGGCGATGCTTATGCTTGTAAGTTGGCTATGGTCGGAAGGGCTTTGCTACGGCTTCTTTTCGACCAAATATCCGCCCGTGACATCTTTCGCCGTGGATGGACCTTGCACCCTTTCCGTAGTTGGGCCGATCTCAGAATTCGTGCCGCCGATTATTCTGACCGGCTTCGTGCTCGCTGTTGTTGCGCAAGTTGGCGACTTTTTCGAAAGCTGGATGAAGCGGCGGGCGGGCGTCAAAGATTCCGGCAACTTGATCCCGGGCCACGGCGGGCTGTTCGACCGCGCCGATGGCTTGCTTGCCGTGACGGTCGTAGTCGGTCTCCTCGATGTGTTGACCCGGCTGTGACCACCCGCACCATCACCATCCTCGGCGCGACCGGTTCGGTTGGCGCTTCCACGCTCGACCTGATCCGGCGTGAGCGGGACAAGTGGCAGGTGGTGGCGCTGACCGCCAATTGCCAGGCGCTGGAGCTGGCCAGGCTGGCTAAGGAATTTGGGGCGGAGCTGGCGGTAGTGGCCGATCCGACCTGCCTGCCGGAGCTGCGCGCGGCGCTCGCTGGGACAAACATCGAAGCGCTTGGCGGTGCGGAGGCACTCGTCGAGGCTGCGTCGCGTCCGGCCGACCTGACCCTCGCCGCGATCGTCGGTTGCGCCGGGCTGGCTCCGACCATGGCGGCGATCGAGCAGGGCCGCACTGTCGCGCTGGCCAACAAGGAAGCGCTGGTTTCGGCCGGCGAGGTCATGACGGCAGCCGTTGCCCGCTGCGGCACTACGCTGCTGCCGGTCGACAGCGAGCACAACGCGATCTTCCAGTGCCT
>CALCQB010000224.1 GCA_937897535.1 uncultured Novosphingobium sp.
GGGGTTGCGGTCACTCACGCATCGCTGCTCAACAACCTGGCCGGCCACAGCGAGGGGATGCGCGTCCAGCAATCGGATCGCTGCATCAGCTGGCTGCCGTGGTATCACGACATGGGGCTGGTCGGCTGCTTCCTGTCGCTGATCGCCAACCAGATTTCGGCCGACTACCTCAAGACCGAGGATTTCGCGCGGCGGCCCTTGGCCTGGCTCGATCTGATCAGCCGCAATCCGGGCACCTCGTGCTCCTATTCGCCGACCTTCGGTTATGACATCTGCGCGCGGCGCATCTCCAGCCAGAGCCATGTCGGCGAACGGTTCGACCTGTCGCGCTGGCGGATCGCCGGCAACGGCGCCGACATGATCCGCCCCGACGTGATGCAGGGCTTCGTCAACGCCTTTGCCCCCGCCGGGTTCAAGGCCAGCGCTTTCCTGCCCAGCTATGGTCTGGCCGAAGCGACGCTGGCGGTAACGATCATGCCGCCGGGCGAAGGGATCCGGGTTGAACTGGTCGAGGAAGAGCGCCTGTCGGGTGCTCCGCGCGATCTGTCCCGCCCGGCCCGCTACCGCGCGATCGTCAACTGCGGCAAGGCGGTCAAGGACATGGCGCTGGAAATCCGCGGGCAGCACGGCGAAGTGCTGGCCGATCACCACATCGGCAAGGTCTGGTGCAAGGGTCCGTCGGTGATGGCCGGCTACTTCCGCGACGACGAGGCGACCGCGGCCTGCATGGTCGGCGGCTGGCTCGATACCGGCGATATGGGCTATCTGGTCGATGGCTACCTGTTCATTGTCGGCCGGGCCAAGGACATGATCATCATCAACGGCAAGAACCATTGGCCGCAGGACATCGAATGGGCGGTCGAGCAATTGCCCGGCTTCAACCATGGCGACATCGCCGCGTTCTCGGTCGAGACCGACAGCGGCGAGGAATCGGTCGCGGTGCTGGTCCACTGCCGGGTGTCCGATCCGGCCGAACGCCAGCGCCTGCACGACACGATCCGCGACAAGGTCCGCTCGATCCTGGGCCATCCGGCGATCGTCGAACTGGTCCCCCCGCGCACCTTGCCCCGCACCAGCAGCGGCAAGCTCAGCCGGGCCAAGGCCAAGAAGCAATACCTGGCCGGAGAGATCGAGCCGTTCAAACTGGCGGCTTGACGGCAAGGCCGACCGTTCCCCAATCCCCTTTCGGGACGATCCCGCCTCTTTGCAATCGCTTCGCCACGCACTATCGTCCCTTTCCCGGGTCGCGACGGGATTGCCGACAGGGAGTGGGGCAATGGGCGAGAATGTGCAGGATCGCGAGAGTTTTGGGGTGCTGGTCGGTTGGGCGCACCACGCGTTCAACAACCGGCTCGACCTGACGCTGCAATGTGTCCAATCCTCGCGGCTGCAGGACCGGCGCGAGATCGACGATCACCACATCGTGATGACCCCGCAACAGGCCGCGGTCCTGGCCAACTACCTGTTCCAGATTTCCGGCCAGACCCCGCCCGAACCGCGCAAGGGGCTGTTTCGGCGGTTACTCGGCTAGTATCTGTTTCAGCGAAACTGAAACAGCGCACCACCGGCCCGCTCCCCCTCCCGGCCACCCACGAGAGTACCCTGAATGGGTGGCCGGGAGGGGAGCGGGCCGGTGATGCTTCCACGTGAGTGGAACAGCCACCAAGCAACGCTCGTCGACACTGGTCTGTCTTACATCGACAATACAGCTTGCATCGCGCGGGTCGCGGTCCCACATTGGTTGGACCCGTTTTGCAAGGACCCGGAACGATCACCATGGCCACCACGCCGACCGAAACCGCTGCCCCGACCCTGACCTTGACCCCGCCCGATCCGGTGCCGGTGATTCCGGTCGAAAAGGCCGTTGGCCTGGTCCCGGTTGCGCCCGAGCACAAATCCAAGCTGGAGGAAAAGGTCGATGCCTTCGTCGCCGACCTGATCGCTTCCGACGCCAATTCACCCGAATTCGGCAAGAAGGTCGATGCGATCACCAACATGGGCCGCAAGGAAATCATGGCCGCGTCGGGGATGTCGAACCGTTTTCTCGACCGGCCGATCCGGGCGATGGACAAGGATTCGGGGGTCGGTGCGAACCTCGCCGAACTGCGCAAGACGGTCGAGACGCTCGACCCCGGCAAGCAGGGCAAGCTTTCGAAGGGCCGCAAGTTCCTCGGCATCATCCCGTTCGGCAATTCGATGAAGCGCTATTTCCAGAGCTATGAAAGCGCGCAGGGCCATATCCAGGCGGTCCTGGGCCACCTCGGTTCGGGCAAGGACGAGCTGTTGATGGACAACGCCGCGATCGACGTCGAGCGGCAGAAGCTGTGGGAGGCGATGGGCAATCTGGAACAGATGATCCACATCTCCCGGACGCTCGACACCAAGCTCGAGGAAAAGGCCGCCGATCTGGATGCGACCGATCCGGCCAAGGCCAAGGCGATCCGCGAGAGCGCGCTGTTCTATGTCCGCCAGCGGACCCAGGACTTGCTGACCCAGATGGCGGTGACGGTGCAAGGCTACCTCGCGCTCGATCTGGTCAAGAAGAACAACGTCGAACTGGTCAAGGGCGTTGACCGCGCCAGCACCACCACGGTCGCCGCACTGCGGACTGCGGTGACGGTATCGCAGGCAATGGCCAACCAGCGGCTGGTGCTCGAACAGGTTACCGCGCTCAACACCACCACGGCGGGGCTGATCGATTCGACCGGCACGCTGCTGCGCGAGCAGACCGGCAAGATCCACGAAATGGCGGCCTCGTCCACGATCCCGCTCGAAACACTGCAGCGCGCCTTCCAGAACATCTACGACACGATGGACAACATCGACACCTTCAAGGTCAAGGCGCTCGAAAGCATGAAGCAGACGGTGACCACGCTGACGGCCGAGGTCGAAAAGTCGAAGGGCTACATCGCCCGCGCCGAAGGGGCCAACCAGGCCCAGATCGCCGGCGATGCGCCCAGCCTGCTGAGCCTGGAGGGCTGACTTGGCTGGCGAATCCCACCAGTCCGACGTAATCATCGGCGCGGCCCGGCGAACGCTGGTTGACCAGCGCGCGGGCGGGCGACGGCGTTCGATCGGGCGCGGCGCAGCACAGATTCGCTCCGGGCACTACTGGCGCAAGGTCCGCAACATCGCGGTGGCGGGCGTGGCGATCTGGCTTGGCCTGGGCATCCTTGGTTCGATCATCGGCGGGATCGGCTTTACCGGACTGCTGTTGGGGGTGGCGGTCAGCGCTGGCGCACTGTTCCTGTTCGGCAAGTATCCCAGCTTCAAGATGCCGACCCGGGCCGACCTAAACCCGGCCGACACCGATGTCCGCGCGCTGGTCGGGCGGACCGAGCTGTGGCTCGAGACCCAGCGCCGCGCGCTGCCTCCGCCAGCGGTGCAGCTGGTCGACCAGATCGGCTTGCAACTCGATGGCCTGGCCGCACAGCTGGCTTCGGTCGATCAGGATCATCCCAAGGCCGCCGAGGTCCGCAAGCTGGTCGGCGAACATCTGCCCAACGTGATCGACGGCTACCGCAAGATCCCCGACGGGATGCGCTATGAACAGCGCGCCGGTTCGACCCCCAACCAGCAGTTCATGGGCGGGCTGGAGCGGATCAGCGACGAGATCGATTCGATCACCCGCCAGCTTGCGGCCGGCGCGATCGACAACCTGGCGATCACCACCCGCTATCTCGACTACAAATACGGCGACGCTTTGGACGAGCCGAAGGAGACCCCATAATGCGCGTGCCTATCCCGCACCAGCTGGGCAAGGACGAAGCCCGGCGCCGGCTCAAGGCGCGCAGCCACGAGGCAGCCGGGCTGATCCCCGGCGGAGCCGATGTCGCGGTCGACTGGCCCAGCGAAGACCGCATGACCATGGCGATCAAGGCGATGGGCCAGTCGATCAGCACGGTGATCGATGTCGAGGAGGAAGCGGTGATTTTCCAGCTCGACCTGCCGCCGGCATTGTCGTTCGTCGAGCCGATGATCCGCGGCGTGATCGCCGAAAAGGGGCAGAAGCTGCTGAAGTAGCAGCCGCCCTAAACCTCGAGATACATCCGCGGAATCCTGAGCTGCTGGGCCGAGATCTGGGTCTCGCGCAGGAACAGCACCAGCGCCCACATCAGCAGCGCCACCGCAACAAAGAACGTCGCGGCAGCGACCCGCTGCAGGTTCAGGGCAACCAGTTCTTCCAGGAACAGCACCGCCACCGTGGTGCCGATGAACAGCCCGCTGACCACCATCAGCCGGATCGCGCGGGTAATCAGCGAAATCCGCCGGTCGATCATCCGGATTTCAGCCACCACTTCGTCGTGGTCCGGCCCTTCGGTCGACATGTGCCGGTCCTGCAGGTGGCGCGAGCGATCGACCACCCGGCCGAGCCGGCTCGACAGCAGGTTGAGGATGTTGCCGATCGCCACCAGGACGAACACCGGGGCAAGCGCGAGCTGGATGGTCTGGGCGATCATGGCACAAAGGCTAGACCGGTGCGTTGCCGGTGGGAAGATGCTTGCAATCCTATGTTCATCCAAAACTTTCCAAAGGCCTGGACTATGAACCGCAAAATCGTTTTCCCCGCCCTGGCCTTGATCGCACTTGGCCTGGCCGGCTGCGCCACGGTGTTTTCCAAACACCCGGTCGGCAATGCTGCCGTGCCCCAACCGGCCAAGAGCGTCGCGCTCAACCGGTACCTCGGAAAATGGCACGAACTGGCCCGTTACGAACAGGGCTTCCAGAAGGACTGCGAGGGCGTCACCGCCGAATATTCGCTCAAAGAGGACGGCAAGATTGCGGTGCTCAACCGCTGCCGCAAGCCCGATGGCTCGATCAAGGATGCCAATGGTACGGCCAAGATCGTCGATGCCGCGACCAACGCCAAGCTCAAGGTCAGCTTCTTCGGCCCGTTCTATGGCGATTACTGGGTGCTCGATCATGCCGACGACTATAGCTGGGCGATCGTGGGTGAGCCTTCGGGCCGCTACCTGTGGCTGCTCAGCCGTGCGGCCAAGCCCGGCCAGGCGCGGCTGGATCAGCTGATCGCGCGGGCCGGGGCGCTGGGCTACGACACGAGCATGCTGCGGATAACGCAACAGCCCTGATCAGAAAAAGAACTTCTGCTGCCAGTAGAAAGTCGAGGTAACCGGCTCGCCCGCCGCATTGGTGGCCGGTTTGAAGCGCAAGCGTTGCTGCGCCAGCACGCAGGCGACCGCGTCGGTCTCGGGAAAGCCGCTCGATTTGTAGACTCGGCAGGCGGTGGCCCGGCCGCTCGGGGCCACGGTCAGCGCCAGGATCACCGCCTTGCCGACCCGCGCCTCGCGCCCGCCCGGCGGGACCGGGAAGTCCCTGGCATTGTCGATCTGACCTGAAATATGCTGCGCCTTGGTCACCGCGCCGCCGCCCTGGCCGGTGCCGGTCCCGCCCGCGCCCGGACCGGTGCCGATTCCGCCAGCCCCGGTGCCGCTGCCCTGGCTGGTCGCGCCCGAAGTAACCGCGCTGCCGGTCGAGCTGGCCCTGGGTGCAGGAACCTTGGCGATCGGCACCTTGGGTTCGGGGGCCTTGGTCGGTGCAGGCACGGCTTTCTTGCCTGCCGCCCCTTGATCGCCCGCCGCCTTGGGCGCTTGCGCCGGGGGTGGCGGAGGCGGCGCGGTGATCGTCACGCTGAAGGTCGACAGCACCTTTTCGACCGCCTTGGCGGTGAAATCGGGGGCAAAGGCCCGGATCAGCCCCAGGATCACCACGACATGCAGCAGCGCCACCAGCACGATCACGCCCAGCTTGGTCCGCACCGGGGGATCGGGGTTATAGTCGTCGGGATCGGGGGTGATCATTGCCACGATATGCCAAAGGCTTGGGACAAGGGCAATCGCCCGGCTTTTCATTGGTTAATGCGCTCGCTAGGGGTTTTCCCATGTCGGGGGGGCGCCAACTGGAAACAATTGCATTTTCGCGCCGGAACGTGCTCGGCGGGCTCGCGCTGGGCACTGTCGGCTTGGCCGGCCTGACTGCCTGTGCGGGTGAAGGCCAGGAATTGAGCCTGGCGATCTGGCGCGACTATCTGGGTGAAACCACGCTCGATGATTTTCGCAAGGCCACCGGGATCACGGTCAAGCTCACCACCTATGCCGACAATGCCGAGCTTTACGCCCGGCTCAACGAGGACCAGCAGCGCTTTGACGTGATCGTCCCCTCGAGCCACTGGGTCGAGCGGATGGTCCGCGAGAACCTGCTGGCTTCGCTCAGCCCCCTGCGGCTGCCCAACCTCGCCAACCTCGAAGCACCGTTCGCCGATCTGCCCTACGATCCCGGCAATGCCCATTCGGTGCCCTATACCTGGCTGGCCCTGGGGATCGGCTATCGCAAATCGAAGGTGCCGCAAGCACCGCAGGGGTGGAAGGACCTGCTGGAGAGCCCGCGCTATGCCGGACGGATTGCCCTGCCGGACGATCCCGCGATCCTGTTCCGCCTGGCGGCCAAGGCGCTGGGCTGGTCGGCCAACCAGTTCAACCCGAACCGGCTGCTCGCCGCCGAAGCGCTGCTCGCCGCCGCACTGCCGCGGGTCAAGACGCTCCACCGCGATGACGGGCAGGATCTGCTGCTGAAGGGCGAGGCCGATCTGGTCGCGCTGTGGAACGGCGATCTGGTCCAGGTCGCACTGGAAGATCCCGACATCGGTTTTGTCCTGCCGCGCGAAGGCGCGCTGCTGTCGTGCGATTGCCTGTGCATTCCGGCGGCGTCAAGGCGGCCCGGCAATGCCCACCTGCTGATCGACTACCTGCTGAGCGCCGAAGGCGGCGCCGGGGTGGCTGGGCGGATCTGGTTCCCGACACCCAACCTGGCCGCGCGCAAGCTCTTGCCGGCCGACTATAACAGCAACCCGGTGCTCTACCCGCCGGTCCGCCCCACCGGGGCCAGCGAGTTCGTCAGCGACAATCCCGGGCTGGATGCCCAGTTCGCGACGGCGTTGAAGCGGATCGGGGCTAGTCAGGCTCAGCCGCGATAAAGCGCCGGATAGACCGCTTTCAGCTTGGCCAGCTTGGGCTTGTCCCAGCGCACGATATAAGGATGCTGGGGGTTCTTCTTCATGAAGTCCTGATGATAGGCCTCGGCCGGATAGAAATCCCCGGTTTCGATCCGGGTAGCGATCCGGCCCTGGAAGGTGGGCCTTGCATTGAGGCTGACCATGAAGGCTTTGGCGAAAGCCCGCTGGCCCGCGTCCTGCGGAAAGATCGCGCTGCGATAGCTGGGGCCGACGTCGGGTTCCTGCCGGTTGAGTTGGGTCGGATCGTGGGCGACCACGAAATAGATCGAAAGAACCTGCGCCAGCGAGATCCGGTCTGGATCGAAGGTTACCCGCACCGCCTCGGCATGGCCGGTGGTCTCGCTCGAAACCTGGCCATAGGTCGCAGTTGCGGCGCTGCCCCCGGCATAACCGCTGACCACCTCGGTCACGCCCTTCACGTGTTCGAATACGCCCTCCATCCCCCAGAAGCATCCGCCGGCCAGGACGACGGTTTCGCTGCGGGCCTGGGCCAGGCCGGGCGCGGCGAGCGCCAGCGCGGCGGTGAAGGTGAACAGCAGACGGGCGGTCATGGTGGTGGCTCCTGGTCCGGCGGGTTCGTTCAGGTCCCGCAAAAGGTTACATGTGCGGGCGAGCCTTGCGGCGCGCCGAGTTCATAGCGTTCGCTTCCTGCCTGCAGAGTGAACGGGCGTGTGACCATCGCCAGCAGCTCCTCGAACGGGGCCAGATCGCCGGTTTCCGCCGACCTGAGCGCGGCATCGACCAGATGGTTGCGCGGGACATAAAGCGGGTTGATCGCATCCATCCGCGCTGCGCGATCGGTCTGTTCGGGCTCGCGCGCCAAACGCGCCTGCCACGCCTCCCACCAGCTCCGCAGCGCCTCGGGATCGGTGCACTCCGCGCCGACCGCGCCATATCCATCCTTAAGCGAGACTGCGAGCGCGCGGAACAGCCGGGTGAAATCGGCCCCCTGCCCTTCCAGCGCGGCGAACAGCGCCTGGCCCAATGCCAGGTCGCCCTCCTCTGCCGTCGCCAAGCCCAGCTTGGCCCGCAGTCCCGCGATCCAATGGCGCTCGTAGCGCTCGCCCCATTGCTCAAGCATCACCCGCGCCGCCTCGTTATCGGCTTCGTCGACCGCGACAATCGCCTCGATCAGCGCCGAGGCGAGGCGATAGAGGTTCCAGCGGCACACCACCGGCTGCTGGCCAAAGGCATAGCGGCCGTTCCGGTCGATCGAGCTGAACACTTGCCCCGCCGCATAGCCATCGAGGAACGCGCAGGGACCATAGTCGATCGTCTCGCCAGAGATCGTGACATTGTCGGTGTTCATCACCCCGTGGACGAAGCCCAGGTTCATCCAGCTGGCGACCAACGCGGCCTGGACCTCGCAAACCGCGGCGAGCAGCGCCAAGGGCCGGTTCCGCTCGCCCAGCCGTTCGGGAAAGTGGCGCTGCAGCGCGTAGTCGGCCAATTGCTCGACCGCTTCGCGGCCCTTGTGCGTGGCGGCCCATTCGAAAGTCCCGACGCGCAAGTGGCTGGCGGCGACCCGGGTCAGCACCGCGCCGGGATGCGGCTCCTCGCGCCACAGCCCCTCGCCGGTCGCGACCACCGCCAGGCTGCGGGTAGTCCGCACCCCAAGCGCCGCCATCGCTTCGGACATCAGGTATTCGCGCAGCGCAGCGCTCAGCGTGCTTTTGCCGTCGGCCCCGCGCGAATAGGGGGTCGGGCCGGAGCCTTTGAACTGCAGGTCGAACCGCGCGCCATCGGGCGCGATCACCTCGCCCAGTAACAGCGCCCGGCCATCGCCCAGCTGCGGGTTGAACTGGCCGAACTGGTGCCCGGCATAGGCCATCGCCAGCGGCTGCGATCCCGGCACGTCCTGCGCGCCGGAAAACCACTGGGCCAGTTGTGCCTGATCGGCGTCGGGAATGCCAAGTGCATCGGCCAGCGGTGTGTTCCACACCACCATGCGCGGCGCGGGTGGCACAGCGGCCTGCCAGGGCGCGAAAAACCCTTCGAGTTCGCGGGCGAGGCTGTGGTCGAAGTTGAGCATCAGGCGTCAATCTTCTCCAGCGACAGCGCGTTGATGCAATAGCGCAGCCCGGTCGGTTCCGGTCCATCAGGGAAGACATGGCCCAAGTGGGCATCGCAGACGTTGCAGGTCACTTCGACCCGGATCATCCCGTGGCTGTTGTCGCCGATATAGCCGACCACGCCATCCACCACTGGCGCGCCGAAGCTGGGCCAGCCGGTGCCGCTTTCGAACTTGCTGGCGCTGTCGAACAGCTCGGTCCCGCAGCAGGCGCAGGCATAGCGGCCGGGCTTGAACAGGCTGCACATCTCGTTCGAAAATGGCCGCTCCGTCCCGGCTAGCCGGGTCACCTGGTACTGATCGGGGGTCAGCAGTGCGCGCCATTCCTCGTTGGTCTTTTCGACCCGGCGCGGCGGCGGGTTGGCTGCGCCTGCGGCCAGGGTCATCACGTCACGCCAGTTCATCGGAATTCTCCTTGGGTGCGGGTCATATCACGCCGCGTGCGGCCAGCTCCGCCAGTTCGTCAGGTCCCAGCCCCAATCGCTCGCCATAGACTTCGGCGTTGTGCTCACCGGGAACCAGCGGCGCGCGGCGGCGGATGGTTGAGGGCGTTTCCGACAATTTGGGCATCGGCGCCTGCATCTTCAATGGGCCGTGGGCGGGGTGGTCGACTTCGGCCAGGGCCTGCCGCGCGGCGAAGTGCGGATCGGCCAGCATTTCCCTGGCCGTGAACACCCGCCCGGCCGGAACCGAATGTTCGACCATCAGCGCCTCAAGCGCGTCGATGGTCAGCGTGCGGGTCCAGGCGTTGATCAGATCGTCGAGCTCGCGCTGCCGCTCCCCGCGCGCGCCGTGGGTGGCAAAGCGGGGATCGCTGGCCAGATCGGGCCGGCCCATTGCCGCGCACAGCCGCGCGAACACCGTGTCGCCATTGCCGCCGATCATGTATTCGCCGTCGGCGCAGGCATAGACGTTGCTGGGCGCGATGCCGGGCAGGATCGAGCCCGAGCGTTGCCGGACCAGCCCCATCAGGTCGTATTCCGGCACCACGCTTTCCATCACCTGCAACACCGCCTCATAGAGCGCGGAATCGACCACCTGCCCCTTGCCGCTGGCCTCGCGCGCATGCAGCGCCGCCAAGGCCCCCATGCAGCCGTAGGTCGCCGCCAGGGTATCGCCGATCGATACGCCCATCCGCGCCGGGGGCCGGTCGGGATCGCCGACGATCGCGCGCCAGCCACCCATCGCCTCGCCGATCCCGCCATAGCCGGCGCGGCTGGCATAGGGCCCGGTCTGGCCATAGCCCGACATCCGGACCATGATCAGCCGGGGGTTGATCGCGTGCAGATCGTCCGGGCCCAGCCCCCACTTCTCGACCGTGCCGGGCTTGAAATTCTCGATCATGATGTCGGCCTCGGCCAGCAGGCGGCGCGCAAGGTCCTGCCCCTCCGGCACGCGCAGATTGGCGGTGACCGAGCGCTTGTTGCGGCCGATCACCTCCCACCAGACCTTGTGCGTGCCGTTGCCCCAGGTCCGCATCGGATCGCCGGCACCGGGCGGCTCGATCTTGATCACATCGGCGCCCATGTCGCCCAGCAATTGCCCGCAGAACGGCCCGGCGATCAGTTGGCCGAGTTCGACCACCTTGATGCCCGAGAGCGCCCCGCTCACGCCGCGCCAGCCTTGGCGAGCATCGACGGCATCTCCTTGCCCATCACCCCGCCGAGCCAGCGCGCGGTTTCGACCAGCTTGGCAAGGTCGAGCCCGGTCGTGATCCCGGAGCGTTCGAGCATATAGGCCACATCCTCGCTGGCGACATTGCCAGCCGCGCCCGGCGCGAACGGACAGCCGCCCAGCCCCCCAATCGAGCCGTCGACCACACGCGCCCCGGCCTGGACCGCTGCCCAGACATTGGCGATGCCCGTGCCGCGGGTGTTGTGAAAGTGGACCCGCACCTGGAGCGGCTGGATCGCGAGTCAACTCAGTGATGGATGGATAGTTGATCCCGGGCATCAACATTCGTTGCGACTCGACGTGTGATGATGGCCGCGGCCATCGCTGCCACCGCGGTGCTCACTGCGATAGCTCTCTGGTTCTTGGCGGTTTGGGTGGATCCGAATGCCACCAACGTAGGTGTGGTCGAAAGGATTATCGCGGTTGCGCAAACCTTCTACCTGAGCGCGCTGGTACTGATTATTTACCGATCACAAAAAAGCGTTAGTTCATAAAACTCGAGCTTGGCAGATCCTTCTCATCATTGACTATCGCTTCGACGATTCGCTTAGCCACCGATTCCGGCGTAAGCCCGGTACCAAAAGCTGGGGCACTACCAAAAATCGCACGGTTGGCTAATCCGGTTTCTGTATGACCGGGCCGGCAGTCAATCCAGCGAATTCCTAACTTACGAAACTCACGTGAGGCAGCCTGCGCATAGCCGAGCAGGGCGGTCTTGCTCGCCGAATATGCGGCTAAACCGGCCATTGGATTTTCCGCGATTACTCCAGAAATTGAAATGATGAACGGTTCATTTCCCCTAGCGGCAGATTCATTAAGTTTGCCGAGTAGTTTTTGAAA